>JAKANV010000077.1 GCA_021823605.1 bacterium
ACCATGTGCATCATCAACCATTAAGATTGCAAAAGTTGTGGGTGCGGAAAAGGCCTTAACTTTTCCAACAGGACTCATGGCAAATATGTCAGTTTTTAGTGCGGTTATGGATCCGTTTTGGGCGAATCTACCCTATCCAAAGGGAAGTGGTGTAATTTTCAGTGATGAATATAATCATGCAACTGTTGTAGATGGCTGTCGCTTAAGTTCTGCTAAGAAAATTGTTTTTAAGCATAACGATATTGACGATCTTGAATCGAAGCTAAAAAATGTAAAGAAATCTGCACATAAAATGATAGTGACGGAGGGTGTTTTTAGTTTTGAGGGTCACCTGGGAAAGCTTAAAGAAATTGCAGAATTAGCGAAAAAGTATAATGCAATCTTAATGGTTGATGATGCACATGGTATAGGGACGATTGGTAATAAAGGGGGCGGAACACCACAATTTTTAGGAGTAACTAAAGACGTTGATATTTTTATGGGTTCCTTTGATAAAACCATAGGCTGTATGGGCGGATATTTGGCTGGCGACAAGGATCTTATTGAATACCTGAGAGTTGCCGCAAGACCATATATGTTTTCTAGTTCTATCCCTGTAGTATTAGCAGGTGGGATTATTGAAGCGTTAAATATTTGTGAAGGTGAAGAGGGTAGAAGGTTGAGAAAAAAACTTTTCTCGAATTTTGAATATATTAAGAAACAAGTTGTAGATATGGGCTATAAGGTTATAGGTGATAGCAATGTACCGGTTGTATCGATAATAATAGGGAATGACAATAAGGCTATTGAATTTTCCGATAGATTACTAGAAAAGGGGGTATTTATACCTAGTTTCCGTTGGCCTGCGGTCCCGAAGGGTACTGCTAGGTTACGCGTCACACTAATGGCGTCACATGAAAGAAAACATCTAGATGAACTTTGTGGGATATTAAAAGAGACAGGAAAAGAGTTTAAAATAATTTGAAATGGGATATTTGAACTATATAACATCTATTGCAGCACTAGCAAATCTTGGATTAGGCTTGATAGTTCTAATAAGAAATCCCAAAAAGATGCTGAATATTCTTTTTGGTTTATTTGCGCTTTTTAGTAGTGGGTGGTGCTTAATTAACTTCATCTTTTGGCTCAGTCCAAGCTTACCACTGTTTAAGCTACAATATTTTTTTGGCCCAATCGTAATAGTAGGTGGTATTTTTTGGATAGAGGCTTTTCTGGGGAAACTAAAAACTGCTAAAACTATCCTTCTCTTGTTAATAGCTTCGGTGATGGCAATTTTACCGTTAATAGATGGGCTGATTGTTTATAATCTGGATTTGTCGTCAAAAGATGCATTAATATTCCAACATGGTCCACTTTTTGACGTATATAGTGTTGCAATAAATATACTGTTTTTGTTCATACCTATCATACTGATAAGGGCAAGATTTAAGGCTAAGGGTCAGTTTAAAAAACAAATCAACTATATACTGCTTGGTGCATTAGGTACTGGTGGTATATCGATGTTTTTCATTTTTATTTTACCTTTTTTTGGAATAAGCCTAATAACTTCAGTTGATGCTCAGAGTACTCTGATTCTTGTCGGGTTTTCTACATATGCTATTGTCAAACATCGCTTCTTGGATATCCGCATGATTGTCGCAAGATCGGTTGCCTTTACAATAATGTTGGCGTTTATTGGAATTTTCTATACTTTTACGATGATTTGGCTGGAGAAGATTATATTTCCTCACAGTGAAGGATCTCTGAGTCCTGGGCAGATTATTTTTAGGATAGTTCTGACTTTATTTGTGGTATTTACTTTCCAGCCGCTAAAAAGATGGATTACTAAGAAAACTGACAAAATATTCTTCAAACAAACTTACGATCCAGACGAACTTCTGGAAGAGTTATCACGTACCATGGGCTCAAGCATAGTGCTAATAGAGCTTTTATACCGGGTATTAAGTATTTTAACCGAAGAAATGAAAGTTTCGAGAGGGTTTTTTGTTATTTTGAAGGATGGAAAAACTATAGATACGACACAAGGTGTTGGTTATAAGAGCAGCCCGAAACTGACCTTGAATGAAATAGATATTTTATGTAAAGAAGGTGTCAGTATCTATGACGAGTTGGAAGAGAATTCAAAGAAAAAACAGATATTAAGAAAACATGACGCCTCTATATCTATACCGCTTAGGACTAATAACAAGTTTTCGGGGGTTCTGCTACTGGGAGAGAAAAGCTCGGGAGATATGTATAGCGCACAGGATTTAAGCATCTTTGAAATACTTGGCCCTGAGGTGACAGTGGCGATAGAGAATGCCAAGTCGTATGAGGAAATACAGCAGTTTAACGCGGTTCTGCGAACAGAGATTAAAAAAGCTACGAGAGAGCTGGAAACTGCGAACACAAACCTTCGCGAGCTGGACAAGGCGAAAGATGAGTTCATAACCATGGCCTCGCATCAGCTCAGAACGCCTCTGACGGCCATCAAGGGCTATCTCTCGATGCTTATGGAGGGTGATGCCGGCGAGATAAAGATGGGTCAGTACGAGTTCATCCAGGAAGCTTACTATGGTGCGACTAGGATGGTTTCACTCATTAATGATCTTTTGAACGTTTCGCGAATGGAAACGGGCAGATTCTTCCTCGAGGTAAGCGAGTTTGATATCGTCAGAACCGTCGAGGAGGAGATTAAACAGCTGGAGAAGGGAGTGAAGGACAAGGGACTGAAGCTTGACTTCAAACATAGCGCCAAGCAAATGAAGTTGTGCGCGGATGAGATGAAGGTCAGACAAGTGGTTATGAACTTCATAGACAATGCCATTTACTATACGCTGGACGGGACGATTAATGTGAAGCTCTATGAACAGGGAAAGAATGTCTGTTTTGAGGTCGCTGACAGGGGTATAGGAGTTCCCAGGGAGCAGCAAAAACATCTTTTCACCAAGTTCTATCGTGCTGAGAACGCGCGTCAGACCAGGCCGGACGGTACGGGATTGGGACTTTTTATGGCCAGGAAGGTTATAGAGGAACATAATGGAGAGATAATATTCCATTCGGTAGAAGGCAAGGGTTCCACCTTCGGTTTCCGTTTGCCAAAGAAGGCGGCTGTAAATAAGGATTCGCTGTCAGACTTTGACAGTGACATCCCATTATCAACGCCAGTCGATAAAGCGATAGGGATAATGGATGAAAAAATTAAGAAAGACGTGGGTAAAGAAGAGAAGGAAGTAGTCAAAGTCGCAGAGAGTTAGATTGGGGCTTAGTCTAAACCTTTGTAACATTAAACATAGCAAAAGCTGTGTTTTTTCTTTATTTTAAGGTCAAAGAAAACTAAGAAAGGAGATAATTATGCAATTCTATAATGTGAAAAAAAGAGAAAAAGTAGAGATTC
>JAKANV010000078.1 GCA_021823605.1 bacterium
GACTATTGATGGTTATAATGGGGGAATCGGCAGCTACAACGCAGCCATCAGGAACTTTAATGCTTTGGTAGAAGAGTATAATCAGCTTGTCAAAAATGACTGATGAAATTTTATTTTTGAACAGATATGGTATAATCAAAGCATGAAAAAACCAAAGCTTTCGAACAATTTAGTTGAAGAGTTGAAAAGCCAGTCAAGCAAAGATAAAAAGAGGCGGATTATCGCCAATGTAGTAGTGATATCGGTAATAGTTGTTTTTGTAGTTTTGGCAAAGTTATATGTTTTTAAGGGAAATATAAAGATAAATGATGAGTCAACCAAAGCACCCGGAGAAAAAATACAGAATCAGCCAGAAGTGAAGGATGATTCTAAGGCTGAAACAAAAACTCCGGTTCCTGCAGCTCCGGCGACAGCCACACCAGCGCCGGCACCCAAAACCACAACTACGCCGAGTGAAACGATGTATGTTATCAAGGAAGGGGACACTTTAAGCGGGATAGCAAATGCCAATGGAATGACTTCAAAACAGCTGATGGATTATAATGGAATAGTTGATCCGGCAAGCATTACTCCGGGACAAAGTATTAAGATACCGAATTAAATTAATAAAAGGAGAGCAAGATGATAATGTTTATAGGATTGGGAATAGTAGTAGTCTTAATTGTTGGTGCAATTTACATTTACAACGGGCTTATAAGGGCAAAGGTTAGAGTAGATGAGGCTTGGAGTGATATTGATGTACAGTTAAAGAGAAGATACGACCTCATCCCAAACTTGATTGAAACGGTCAAAGGTTATGCAAAACACGAAAAAGCAGTCTTTGAGAAAGTTACCGAGCAGAGAACTCAGGCAATGAATGCAACCGGTTCTGCAGAAAAGGAGAAAGCTGAGAACATGCTTTCAGGAACTTTGAAGAGCCTTTTCGCTGTTGCTGAAAATTATCCCGACCTTAAAGCAAATGAAAACTTCTTGGAACTGCAAAGAGAACTAACTGATACCGAAGATAAGATTCAGGCTGCTAGACGTTTCTACAATGGCAATGTCCGAGAATTCAATACAAAGATTCAGGTATTTCCGAATAGCCTTTTGGCCGGCATCCTAGGGTATAAGGCGCGAGAGTTCTTTCAGGCCGAGGAGGAAGACAAAGGACCGGTCAAAGTCGAGTTCTAGTCTATGGCTACTACTTACACAGAAATAGGGTCAAATAAGAGAAAGACAGTCTTTTTTATGGCTGGCTTTCTGATTTTTATAATTGCTTTGGGCTGGATATTTTCCCGTGTTTTAGGTATGTACTGGATATTACCGCTTGTGGTAGTTATTGCATCAGTTCAAGCAATTGCCAGCTACTGGTACAGTGATCGTATTACGCTTGCAATATCCAAAGCAAAAGAGATTACTCATGATGAAAATAAAGAGCTTTTTCACCTGGTAGAGAATCTTTGCATTACAGCGGGACTTCCGATGCCTAGAATTTATATAATCGAAGATTCGGCGCCGAATGCTTTTGCAACCGGACGAGACCCCAAGCATGCTGTTATTTGCTACACGACAGGAATCATCAATAAGCTGGACAAAGCAGAGCTAGAGGGTGTGACCGCACATGAACTTTCTCACGTTGGCAACTATGATATACGGCTAATGACCGTGATTGTGATATTGGTGGGCATCGTTACTCTTCTTTCAGACTGGTTTCTTAGATTTACTTTTTTTGGGGTGGGAGACGATGAGGGGGATAGTAACAGTCAGCTTGGTTTAATACTGATGATAGTGGGGATTGTCCTTGCTCTCCTTGCTCCGATAGCGGCCGTACTAATTCAGCTCGCTCTTTCTAGAAATAGGGAATATTTGGCTGACTCTAGCGGTGTGCTCTTAACTCGTTATCCCGAAGGTTTGGCCCTAGCTTTAGAAAAAATATCGGCTGATACTGAGCCTCTTGAAGTAGCGAATAAAGCCACGGCTCATTTATACATTACAAATCCTCTAAAGGAGCATAAGGGCAGTTCCAGAGGCTGGTTCAGTGGTCTTTTTGACACCCACCCGCCGATAGAGGAAAGGATAAAAAAGCTTAGGGAAATGTGAAACTTGTTGTTTTTATATTTTTCTTTTGTTATTATAATTTCATAAATATCATTGAGTCTTGGAGGGTAAATGAATATCCTGATAGTTATCTTAATATCTTTGCTGGTTTTAGCCGGTGTTGGAGCGGGAGTTTATATGTTTGTCTTTAAAAAATCTAAAAGTAAAAAAGTGGGGGATTCTCAAGATTTGAATTTGAGCAATATCCCGACCTATGGGACCGGCCCAGATCCTGCTCAGTCAGATCAATCTCAAGCGCCATCTTTTTTTAATAATA
Source organism: bacterium (assembly GCA_021823605.1). Taxonomy (GTDB): domain Bacteria; phylum Patescibacteriota; class CPR2; order UBA1875; family JAJYID01; genus JAKANV01. The sequence continues at coordinate 2,354 of JAKANV010000078.1, forward strand.
CAGCAAACCAAAGCCAGGGTCAGGATACTACATTAGGCAGCCCGGTAATGACCGATATAACTGGACAATCATCCCCGGCAAGTGCTGCTCCCGAAATGCCTCAAACTCCTCAGGCGCCGGAACTTCCGTCAAATAATATGCCTGGGCAACCAACCGTAAACCACGATTTTCCATCTGAATCTACCGATAACCCGTTAGAAAACTCAGTTAACAATGCTGATGCAAATATACCCCCAGCTGATACAACAACTGGTAACATTTTGGATGATGATACAACTATGACTCCGGTAACTGAAATGAAAGCAGATGAGGACTTGACTAGTGGCGTCATGAACGACTTTTCGGTTCCGGTTACAAAAACAGAGGAAGCGGCAACCCCACAACCCGAGTTTACACCGGCAAGCCCGGAGCCAGTTGCACAACCGGAAACTTCTACAGTACAGGACTTTCCGATAGGTGATCAGCCAACAGAGCCTCAAACAGCACCAAGCATGACTGTCCCGGAAGCTCCAGTTATGCCCGAAGTTAATATCCCCACTGACATACCAGCACCACAAGCGTCTACAGAAAATCCCGTTCCAACGCCGAGTAATACAGGCATAGAGGAAGATGCGGGTACTCAGGAAATGAAAATCTAAATAAAATTTTCTCTAAAAAAGAGAGGTCGAGAGGCCTGCCTCGACGGCAAGGCGGGCCTCTTTTGATTATGTAGAAAAGTATTGACAAAAGCGATAATAGTGGTATAATTATGGCTACGTTTGTCAAAGTGGTTTTCATTAAGGAGGATAAACAGTGCCCTTTTCCTTGCCCATAATACCCGTAGTCATAGTAATAGCACTGGTCGTGTTGGCTGCCATTATTATATTTGTCTGGCGCAAGTGGCTAGGCAAGTGTGGAAAATGCGGTCACAGAGCCATTACAACCACAAAGTACTATGCAGGTGGCGGCTGGGAGCCGATAGATCTGGTAGGCATAAGATGGAAGT
>JAKANV010000079.1 GCA_021823605.1 bacterium
CGAACCCACGGTCCGCGTAAACGGACAACGCTTTTCGAGAGCGCCCCATTCGACCACTCTGGCACCTCTCCATTTACTTTTTTATATAAAGATACACGCCATTTTCTTGTTTTACCGGTTTTTCCCCAGGTAAAAGGAAAATATTCGACACAAGCTTCGCCCCCTTTTTCATCGTCGCATACTTTTTTTTCTTAAATTTCTCCATTGCTCTTGGCATCAAAAAAACCATCACAATGTCAGCATCAGAAATGTCCTTGCTCCATAAACTTCCCCAGTAAACTCTGCCCTTTTCTCTAAAAATACCTTTCTTAAGCCAAAAAAACAATACTAAAACAAAAGAAATCTCATAACCTATTGCGTTAGCACCTTTATCCGCAGCCCTTTTAACAAGCCTACCATCACCAGCACCCAAATCATAAATTTTCATTCCTGGTTTGATATCAGCCAGCTTCAACATACTGTCGGCATTTTTCTTCAAAGTCGGTACATAGGGGGCCGAGTTTAAGGCAATTATCCCAGGTAAACATAAGACCAAAACCACCATAAGCAAAAGATAAAAAAAGATGGATTTTGTAACTATTGCAACTAAAGAAATGATTACTAAGAATAAAATTTCAACAAACATGATATAACTCCTAACTTGGTGCGCCCGGGAGGATTTGAAGCGGCTCGCCGCTTTTGTTTCTCCCCTCAGAACTTTTCTCCCGTTAAGTTCTAATTAGCAAACAACCTAACTTTTCTTTGCGGCTTTTAGGAGGTTCTCACCTCCCGTGGTGCGCCCGGGAGGATTCGAACCTCCGGCCTTATGGACCGCAACCATACACTCTATCCCCTGAGCTACGGGCGCAAAATTATATTTATTAGCGACATAGGGCGAGGGATATGAAAAAATGCTTCATATCCAAGCCGAGGAGCTAACATAGGGTTGTACCCTATATTTTACCATAAAAAGCCTCATAGTTCAGGCTAATCCTTGGGTGAGGGGGCTATATTTTCAATTTTCTAATGATGAGATCTACGTAGCTTTCTTCTTTTGGTACCATTTCAGGTATTTTATTACCTAAATTTTTGCGAAGTTGATCTATGTATTTAGGGTCATTAAAAAGATAAGTCAGACGTGGTAAGTATTTCTTGACTAGCTGAAAGGTAATAGTAAAATCATCTCCAATCATAGAGAAATACCAGCTTTCTATTTGGTAGAAAAAGAACTTTCTATTGTTAATGACAATACTTTCACTATCAATGGTAATGTTTATTTCTTTACCTATATTATGCCGCCACAATGTTGCTACGGAAAAAATCATGGAAAAAGATAGCAGTACCCAATCTCTGATATAAATCAGAAAAGCACTAAATGCCAAGAATATCACCGAAAATATAATGTACCAAAGCACACCTCTTTTAGGAACCCTATTGTCAATCATCTTAAATTGATTAGTCGGATTCTGCCTAACTGGCTTGGTTTGTACCGGTAAATCCGCCTTACTATCTGTCATTTTTCTCATTGGAGTGATAGTATCAATTTTTTGCGTTTTATTATTTTTGGTTTTTTCTTTAGACATTTTATCAACTTTTAAACTTTACTAGATTATATCCTTAAAACTCAGAAACTAAAAGACGCTTTCTTGTTATGTAATCAAACCCAGCTCTTTTAATTTTTTCAGCACCTTTACAGTTATTCTTTTTTTGCCTTTTTGATAAATATTTTCTGCCAATCCCATTCCTTCCTCAAACGAAACCCATTTGTACTTGTCAAACTCTGTTTCACTGATATCAATGCTTACATCAGTTGCAGTTGCCGTTAAAAAGAAATATTTCTTGCCCTTCATAGTAACGGGTTCATCATCATCCGTCTGCAGATTCCTGACATCCTGTTTATTGGCTGGGAACTCCACCTTTGCCTCAGAAATAAGTCTTATATTTTTATTAATCGATTCAATAAACTTATCTCCCAGCTCCTCTGCCATTTCACGCACCAATGCTTCTTCCATAGTTTCGCGATTATCAATACCGCCCTGCGGCAACTGCCACAAATCGTGTTCTTTTTTGTATAAAAATAATACTTTTCCAGAATGTAAAAAACAGCCGACGACCTGCGGTCGGAAACCCTTTTTTCTTATTTCATCTATTTCTTTAGGTGTTTTTAGCACTTTGGCTTCTCCGCATAAAAAATGCCATATTGCCATAAACCTCGCTTAAGCGTTTTGTATTGATAAAAAGCTGTGATAATATGTGCATTTTCAACATCAGTTCTTTGTCTAAAAAGCTTTGCAATTTTACCCCAAATAAAGGCGGGGTAAGAACAAATATAAAGTCTTTTCGATGAAGGCATCACATTTTTGGTAATATCTTCATAAGAGATATTCATGAACCCTGCTTTTCGCAGGTAACGACTAAACGTATCGATTGAGTCTACTGAGTCAACGAACCATCCATCCAACACCTTTCTGATTTCAATCTTGTCCCTTCCGACCATATCCTCATTCACAATAAAGCCATCTCCCACTATAATTCTGCCGCCAGGCTTCAAAATCCGAAATGACTCTTCAATAAATTTCAGCTTATCCGGAGCATAACATATACTCTCAATACCCCAAACAATGTCAAAACTTTCATTAGGAAACTTTGTCTCCATATAATCCATTTCTTGAAAAGTTACCAAACCATCAACCTTATTTATTTTCGCATTTTCTTTGGCCAAACTAACCTGTTTGTTGCTGAGCGTAATACCCGTAACTCTACATCCTATATTTTTAGCTAAGTATATTGAGCTACCACCAACCCCACAACCAGCATCTAAAACACGGTCGGACTTGCTAATTTTTGCCCTTTCTGCCAAAACGGCATTCTGTCTAATAAGCGCCTCTCGAAGACTTCTAACGTTTCTGTCCCAAAAACCATAGTGCATGGCCATACACTGATCTAAATGCCAAATCAGCCTGTAATCTTTCTCTGACAAATCATAGTACTTAATTATTTTTTCTTTAGTAGCTGCTTCCATAAATATATTTTAACTGGCGGAGAGGGAAGGATTCCTCCTCGCTCCGACTCGGAGCCGGGGCGCTACACACAGAAAGCTCCAGGTTTTCGCTTTCGACTCACGCCCTTCGAATCCAATTATCAACTATTAAATTTGTCTGGTCCATAAAAATGAACCTGTCAAATTAATGGCGGAGAGGGAGGGATTCGAACCCTCGATACCCTTTCGAATATACCGCCTTTCCAAGGCGGCGCACTAGACCACTATGCGACCTCTCCAAGGTTAACATTATAGCGGTTTTTTCACTTTTCCTCAAGGAAATTGAGGAGAGTGCCGCTCGAC
>JAKANV010000009.1 GCA_021823605.1 bacterium
CAGTCTGAAGGTCTTGGCGCAAAGTGCAACAAAAGACATCGTCGCGCCTTTGCATTCAGAACACTCCATGTGATCATCACTCGATAAATCGGCGATTATCGGCAGAGTGGTTAGGCCCCCAGCGAACCCCGGTAACAGTAGCTCTTCTTGCTGAGCTATAGGACAAGTGCCCCTTTCCTCCTCGATGATGAACCCACTGTCTAGCTTGGTAATGCTGTCATCGTCATGACTACTCCTCCGACGATAACACCCTTCCCCTAGTGCGACCCTCTCTTGTAAAGCCATGTTCCTCCCCTTCTGTCTTTTTGCGTTTGCGCCTTCTAAGCTTTCGGTCGTTGCCCCATTCTTCATGGTGGTGCCGCCGCTTCGATCGGCGGCTGGCATATCTGTGTTTCTTCCTTGCCATAAAACCTCCCGGTTGGTTTCCAGATATGGACAGGACTATTTAAGAAACTTGGGCCAGTCTTTCTATCTCTCTGTTATATTGGTACCAGCTTCTGCTAACCTTTTGCCTGACAGTCGCTACCACTCGAGCACTTCGTCCGATCTTTCTGGCGACTATTTTCTCAATGGAGCCCTCTGAAATCTCTTCGTTTTCGAGAGAATATATCAGGCTATTGAGAGTGGCATAGTCTCCAAGATCTGAGTCTGTGTAGAATATTTGGATGGCTTTCATCGCTCAGCCTCCGGATATTTGTTTATAGGGAACTTTCAGAGTTATTGCCCTAAAAGCTCCCTATAAACATTACTCTCAAGGTTCGAAATTGAGGTCTATCATAACATAATAATAATAAAAGCACAAGAGCTTTGTTAGTGTCCTATACTCTTCAAAATTAATCCTTTAACAAGGCGGAAATATCCTTTTCAAGCTGGGGCGAATATGAAACACCAAGCGGCATCTTTATCTTTTTCTTTTCACCCTCCAGATGCAAGTGGATTATAACCTCATCTTTACCGGGAGCATCAGCCAATGACTTTTTAAGCTTTGCAAGCTTTGCTGTCTCCGTATCTTTTGGTACGTGTATTTCCATTAGATTATCTTCAAACCTAACTATTTTTGAATTGTTAACAAAATCCATTTCTATTTCTCCTATCTCACCCAAATCTCTTACGCTATCGACCAGTATCTTGGGGTCGTCATCCTTCATGTTTACTTTGCCATAAACAAGAAGCAGCCTTCCCTCGACGAAAAATTGGCTGTAAGCCGTTAAAACCTTCGGGAAAACTACAAGCTCTCCGCTCCCGCTTTTATCCTCAACACGAGCAAAAACCATGCTCTCCTTATTTCTTGTCAAAATCTTCTGAATATTTGATACTACGCAAGCAACACGAACTTCTTTTGAGACTTCTTCTTCACCTAGTTTTGCAAGTTTTACTACATCCATTTTTTCAATACGCGATTGAAACTCGTCTAATGGGTGCTCAGACACATATATTCCGAGAAGTTCCCTTTCCCAAGAAAGTTTTTCCCTTGATGTCATGTCCTGCGGCGCTTTTGTTAGATTCAATCCCGGCATTTCTATGCCCTGTCCTCCGAAAAGGTCTATTTGCCCATTAAGTTCATGCTTTTGGGATTTCTGAGCGAAGTCTAGAATTTTCTCCATATTGAAAAGGAGCGTGCTCCTGTCACCGAACTCATCCATTGCGCCGCTCTTTATAAAAGCTTCCATAACTTTTTTGTTAATCTCTTTGGCATCGACTCTTTTACAGAAATCTTCCACGGATTTAAACTTTCCGCCAACTTCGCGCGCCTTTAAAAGTGCCTCAATGATACCTGTGCCAACATTTTTTACCGCCAAAAGTCCGAACCGGATATTGCCTGTTTCTTTAACCACAGCAAACTCCATAAAAGATTCATTGACACTCGGCGGCAAAACCTCTATTCCCATTTTCCTGCATTCATCTATCTCAATGGCAATTCTATCTATGTTTGAATAATCACTTGTCATCAGCGCTGCCATAAAAGCCTGCGGATAATGCGCTTTTAAATATGCCGTCCAATATGCTATCAGCGCATAACATGCAGCATGGGCTTTCACAAAGCCATACTGCGCAAACTTCTCGAAGTCATCGAAGACTTTCTCAGCAGTCTGTCTTTTCACGCCATTTACAACCGCTCCTTCGATGAACTTGGTCCGCATCTTTTTCATCATTTTGGAGATTTTCTTACCCATCGCTTTTCTTAAGGTATCTGCTTCACCACCGGTAAAACCCGCCATCTCCTTTGAAATCTGCATGACTTGTTCCTGATAGATAATAATCCCGTAAGTATTCTTTAGAGCATTTTCCATAAGCGGATGAGTATAAGTCACTTTCTTTTTCCCGGCTTTTCGGGCAATAAAATCATCAATAAACTGCATAGGTCCGGGTCGATACAACGCTACCATCGCCACAATATCTTCAAAAACGGTCGGTTTTAAAGCTTTGATGTATCTTTTCATGCCAGCAGATTCAAGCTGGAAAACGCCTGTTGTTTCAGCCCTCTTTAAAAGCTCAAAAGTTTTTTTGTCATCAAGCTTGATTTCGTTTAATTCAATTTCTTTGCCATAAACTTTCTTCACAATTCTGAGAGCATTCTTTAAGACAGTGAGGTTAGAAAGCCCTAAAAAGTCCATTTTCAGGATTCCGAGGTCCTCAAGCGGAAACATAGAATACTGTGTATTTGTGGCAATATCACCTTTGGTCGCTTTTTGAAGTGGAGTGTAGTTCACGAGGGGTTCTTTTGAGATAACTACTCCCGCTGCATGTGTAGATGAGTGCCGGGAAACTCCTTCAAGCCTCATAGCTATATCTATCAGCTTTTTTACCCTTTCATCTGAGTTATAAATAGCGCGAAGCTCCGGCACGTCGCGAATGGCATCAGCTAGGTGCGCAAACTGCGGTATCATCTTGGCAATCTGATCAACCTCGGCATATGTCATGCCCAGAACTCTACCCGTATCCCGAATGGCATTTCGTGCCGCCATTGTGCCGAAAGTAATGATTTGAGCCACATGATCCTTGCCGTATTTCTCTGCCACATATTCGATTACCTCGCTTCTTCTGTCATCGGCAAAGTCCATGTCTATATCAGGCATGGAAATACGATCTGGGTTTAAGAAACGCTCAAAAAGGAGGTCATACCGCATCGGTTCAAGTTCAGTAATGTTCAGAGCATACGATACAACGGAGCCTGCCGCTGAACCTCTGCCCGGCCCGACTATTATTCCCTGATCTTTCGCCCAGTTCACAAAATCCCAAACTATCAAAAAGTAAGATTCGTACCCCATTTTCTCAATAACTGACATTTCATAATCCACTCTCTCCCGAATCTCAGGAGTTACTTTTCCATACTTCTTTTTTAACCCTTCTTCGACTAATTTTTTAAAGTAACCTTTCAGCGTTTCTCCTTCAGGCACGTCGTATTTCGGAATCAATATTTTCCCGAGTTCCAGCTCCACATTACACTTTTCGGCAATTTTTACCGTGTTTTCTATCGCTTCCGGCACATCTTTGAAAGCTTCAATAATTTCTTCCGGCGAAGTAAATGAAATGTCACAGTCCATCTTCATCCTGTCTTCGTCTGAGACTAGCTTACCGGTTTGCAAACAAAGTAAAGCATCATGCGCCTCACGATCTTCTTTATTCACATAATGCACATCATTCGTTACCACCATCGGCATCTTGTGTTTTTTAGCAAATGCTTTAATCAGTTCATTTACTTTTTCCTGGTCTTTAAAACCCGGCAAATACTGAAGTTCAAGGTAAAAATCATCGCCAAATACACCCTTAAAATAATCTAAAGCTTCTTCTGCTCCCTTTTCATCGCCCTCTCTTAATTTTGAAGCTATTTCGCCCTTAAAACAAGCTGATGAGGCTATTAATCCCTCTGAGTGTTCTGCTAGCACTTCCTTATCAATTCTGGGTTTGTAATAGTAGCCATCTAAATGAGCGATTGTTGAAAGCTTCATAAGATTCTGATATCCGGCTTTATTTTTAGCTATTAGTATAAGATGATTTGGTCTGCCATCTGCTTTACCGCTTTTGTCCGTCAGTTTTCTCGGCGCCACGTATACTTCACAGCCAATAAGGGGTTTTATACCTCTCGCCTTTGCTTCTTTATAAAAGTCAATCACACCATACATCACACCATGATCAGTTATGGCACATGCCGGCATTCCATACTCCTTTGCCTTATCTAAAAGCTGCGGCAATTTACACATTCCGTCAAGAAGTGAAAACTGTGTGTGAACATGTAAGTGAACAAATTTTTTACTCATCTATCAACACCTGTCTTTTTTAGGATATTAAAACTATGGGTCAGTGAAAACCCTCCTCTATTTTATAAATATTCTATCACTGTGAGTCCGACTTTGAAAGCCGATAATTACTCTTTTATCTTCACCTTTTTCTTCTTATCTAAATATATGAAGCTGATAAATACCACCACACCAACTCCCAGCCCGACTAAAAGCAGGACTTTCAACCAGTCAAATAGCAAATTATCCACTTCCACAACTTTATTTACTACATTATTCCCCGTTTCAGTTGAAGATAATAGCTTAATTCCCAAAAATAATGTCAAAACTACTATCACCAGCTTTGTTAAGGAAGTGTTTTTCAGAAAGAAATAGTTTTCAAAGTATATTCCGACTTTTTTCCTAAAGCTAATCTTTTGGCCGCTTTCCACCCATTCGACTGCTTTTTTGTAGGCATTTAGGAAGTCTTCTAGTTCAAATGTAGATAATCTATAGTCAAAATCATTTAATACTTCGTCCTTCTTCTTAATGGCATTCTTTAAGTCCGGACGATTTTGTATGCTTATTCCTGCCCAAAAAAGCTGTTTTTTTAAGTCTTTTCCGGGATAACCTTTTTCTTTTAAGGTATAACGAAGCAGTTTGTCGCTATCTACTAGCGCCATTTTGTATCCGCTCTGAGTTTTTTCCTTCAGATCAGCTTCTATCTCATTCCATTTTGTTTTCATGCTCATTCAAATCATTATAACAAAAAACATACTTTTTACATAAATAGATGAGCTCCTTGCAAACAAGAAGCTCATCTATGCGGTGCTTGAAGCTGCTGTATTATGCTTCGCTGCTACGGAAACCCTTGATAAGTTCGGTAATTATATAAATTACTATGTAGTAGAAAGCCATTGCGGCAAGTGTTTCAAGCTCAAATGTGGGACTTGTAACATTGATTTTATCCAAAGTATTAAAGAGGTAGAAGAAAAGCCACACAAAGGGATAACTTATTGCGTAGATAAACGCCGTCAAAGCGTTGCCGCCGACCGCTCCGAAAGCGGCGATAACAAGTCTGGCAAGTAAGATAATCTCAACTATTCCAAGTGCCCACCACAAGACTCTTTCGACCACTAGAGAAGCGATGCTGGTTTCACTATAACCAACTACCGGTTGTGCTGATATCGGATGAGCTCTATAAAATGTTTCCCCTTCTTTTTTATTACCCTTCTTTTTCCCCGATCCTTTTTCCTTTTCCATTTTTTCCTCCGCCCTTTTGGGCTTTTTAAAATATTTAAATATTATCTCTTACTTGTTTTTCCTGTCGGTCTTCCCTAAAAGCTCTTATAAGCCTTAGAGCGCAATAGGAAACTACAAAATATATCACCATTATCGCAAGATTTTCGTATAAAACTGTGTTTGTCAGAGAGGGGGCTTGCTGTTGAGAGGAACCCAGGATAAAAACAAATGGATAACTGGCTGCATAAAAAAGATATGTCAAAAGATTTCCACCTTGAACACCTAAAATCATTAATACAACTCTAAAGATAAGCAAGACTTCAGCAGTTCCTGCAAAGAAGAAAACCACACTCTCCAAAAACTCTGCTGTCCCGACACTCACTCTCGGTAAGTGCACTTCCTGCGGTACAGTTACGGTAGCCGGCACCGCTTCGAAAAAAGTCTGGCCCGCTTTCTTTTTTTTGTTCTCATCCCCCCTACTTGCATCTTTTTGCATAGCTGCCCCAATCTTTTTTAGCCCAATAAAACTAAAGTAAACCAAGGATAAATGAAATGACCTACTATTGCCTCTTGCAGAATTCTAATTTTTTAGTAAATTTTTATAAAATGTTTGGTAACTTTAAATAACTGAAAAAGCGGACTCTTGCGAACCGCTTTTTCAAGCACATACCTTTCTACCCCCTTCATTCTCAATGTGCCACCTGAGAATGAGCCGACGTTCCAAGTGCTGCCAGTGAAAAACCTCCTATCACAAGATCGACACCAACGACCAGTCCCAGGAACCAGATTGCGCTAACCGGCCAGCTAAGGAGAACAATTACTCCCAAGCCAAGTGCAACGATACCGCTAAAGAGCATCCATCCCCAGTTTGGTATCTCCCTTGATACGAGAGAGAGTATGACCTTGAATATACCAGATACAAGGAAGTAGATACCCAAAAGAAGCGTAATCGTAATAGCACCGCTCAATGGAAACGTCAAAAGCATAACGCCAATCACTACGTAGACTAGAGCCAGCAGGATGTGCCAGAAAAATCCGCCCCATCCTCGCACGCTGAACGCATGGACTACCTGTGCTATCCCTCCGGCAATAAGGATGATACCCAAAAGCATTATTGCGCCAACTGAAGTGACTGCAGGATAGATGATTGCCAGGGCTCCAAGCAGTATCATGACAATGCCGACGGCTACAGCCCAACCCCAATGCTTTCCCATCGCTTCCGTCTCACTCTTATCCATATACATTGCGCCTGTAGCGACCGACCGGTAAAAGGTTTTTCCTTCTTTCTTTTCATTTGCCATTTTCCTCACCTCCCTTCCCCACTTTTGTGGCTAATTCTATTATAAAAAGGAGGTGTCCCAAATACCTCTTTCATAGTTCTAATTTTATTGTGTATTGACTAGAAAAGTTGTGAGTTTGAATGAAAAAACTTAGTCAATTCCCCAGAATCTTTTTTTGCCGGGAGGATCAACCCCATATATTTTGAATTCCATCATATCATTGAGGTCACTGACGGAAAGTCCCAAGCCAAAGGCAACAAGAAAAAGTGACCATTTATCCTCGAAGAGGAAAAAGAATACTATCATGCCAGCGAAAGTTATAATCACACCATAAATCCAGTGGTGCGGAGCTTTCAGGTGTCCACCCATCATATGGCCAATCCGACCGATGGCAAAACCTACAGATAATATAACGATGTAAGAAGCAAACTGTAACATACTAAATCTATTATAACTTTTTTTTCAAAATTTCATTAACTATTTTTGGATTGGCTTGTCCGTGAGTCTTTGCCATTATCTGCCCGACCAAGAATCCGAATGCTTTTTCCTTTCCGTTTTTAAAGTCCTCAACTACCTTCGGATTTGCATCCAGAACTTCCTGGATAATTTTCTCAAGAGCATCCGTGTCGGTAATCTGTTTCATCCCCTTTTCTTCAATAATAGCAAGGGCGCCCTTACCTGTTTCGAACATCTCAGCAAAAACATCTTTCGCCTGTTTCCCGCTTATTGTTCCCTCTTCAATTGCAATAGCAAGTTCAGCCATATTTTCTGGTTCAACCCTAATTTCAGCAAATTCGTTACTTGTTTCATTCAATTTGCCGACCAGTTCTGTTGCCATCCAGTTCGCCACCCGTTTCGCATATTTCCTTTTGTCGAAAGAATCTTTTGCGGAATTCTCGACATGTTCTAGTGTTTTTTCAAAATACTCTGCCATTTCTATATCATCTGCCAAACTCTCGGCTAATCTTTTATCAAATCCGTATTCGCTTTCAAATCTTTTTGCCTTTTCCTGCGGCAGTTCCGGCAACTGGTCTTTCATCTTTTTAACAATTTCTTGTGTTGCAATCGACGGAATATCAGGTTCGGGAAAATACCGATAATCATTTGCCTCTTCCTTGCTTCTCTGCGACAAAGTCTTGCCCTTAGAATCATCCCAACCGCGCGTTTCCTGAGCTACTTTCTTTACATCCTCGAGCAAGTCCTTCTGCCTTTGTTCTTCAAAGAGAATCGCCCGCTCTAGCATTTTGAATGAGTTTAGATTTTTCACCTCAACCTTTGTTCCCATTTCTTTAGCGCCCTTTTTCCGAACCGAAACATTTATATCAAATCTCATGTTCCCCTGCTCCATGTTGGCATCAGATATTCCAAGGTGTCGAATTAATGAGCGAAGAGACTGGGCGAATACTTTTGCCTCTTCGGCAGATGCCATATCCGGCTCGGTCACTATTTCAACAAGCGGTGTCCCGGCACGGTTTAAATCGACCAGTGCATTGTCAGATTTATCATGAACCAGCTTGCCAGCATCTTCCTCGAGATGAATGTGATGCAGATGGACTTCTTTCTCTTCTCCTCCGGCAAATATCTTTAAACTCCCGCCAATAACCGGCGGATTTGTTGCCGAGCTAATTTGATATGCTTTTGGAAGGTCGGGATAAAAGTAGTTTTTTCTTTCAAAATTGAATTCCTTTGGTATCTCAGCATTTAGAGCTAAACCCAAAAGTATCGTCCAGTCAATTGCCTGGACATTTGGTACTGGTAAAGTTCCGGGGAAGCCCATGCAAACCGGACAAACATTTGTATTTGGTTTGGCATCCACAGAAAAATTATCGCTTCCACAGAACATCTTCGATTTAGTCTTCAACTGGACATGTATTTCGAGCCCGATAGTCGTTTCATATTCTCGCATACTAAGATTCTAGCATAAAAAAGCCTTTATATAAACGCTTACAGTTTATCCATGAGCTCTTTTTTCTTTTTGTCATATTCCTCCTGTGTAATAATCTTTTCGTGAAAAACCTTTGCTAAACCCTCCATTTCCTTAACCACATCTTCTGCTGCCTTTCTGCGACTAGCGGGATTATGAAGAATGAGCTGTTTGTTTATTCCGCGAAAAAAACTCACCGTTCTTTTTCTTTTTTTCGTGAAAAACTGGAGTCTGAACTTCTGAGCATAATAATCGACAAATATCGTATCAAAAACTATTCCTTCGTTCATATCCACACTTAGCGCGCCTAGATACATCGGCCAAACATCATAAGACACCCCGAAAGGCCACCTGACTATTACAATAATCCTTCGATCCGTCAGGACTGTCCATCTATGCCATTTGAAGTAGCTCCAAGGCTCCTTCACGGCATCTATCACCCTCTCACCTTCTTCTAAGACATCATCAAGATGAGCCTGTATCTTGCTCGGTAATCTAATGTCCATAATTCACCCCCTCACTCTAGGAAAATTATGAACTTAGATGAGCACAAAAACATTAGGAGATGTGACAAAATAAAGCATTATTATTTAGAAGTTATAGCTTATCTATCAACCCCTTTTTCTTTTCCTCATATTCTTCTCTTGTAATGGCATTTTCATAAAATGTCTTCGCCAAAGCCTCAAGCTCTATGTGCGCAGCCTCTTTTTCTTCCCGTTGTTTCTCTGGTGTTGCATCCCTGGTTTTCTCCATTTTATCGAAAAATTCTAATGTGCTTTCTCTATCCATGGGGAAAAATTGGATTATGTGTTCCGGCTCACTTGTAACTCTCAAATAGATCGTGTCAAAAACAATGCCCTCCACCATTTCAAAATGAGCCATCGCCAGGAGAATTTGGATCGTATCAAAACTTAAACCGAAGAAAATTTTTTTCACCAAATAAATTCTTTTATTAGTTAAAATAACCCATCGATTTCTTTTATAGAGGCTCCATGGTTCTTTTCGAAATTCAATCAGCCATTCATCCGACTCGCTGAATCTCTCTAGCTCCCTCGCAATATCTTTTGGTAATTCTTTCATACCTCAATAATATGGAAATACACCATAAAATCATTATGAAGAATGACAATTTCTATTTAACTGAGGATTATAACGCCCCTAAACTCTTAAGGGCTTTTTCAAAATAAGAGATAGTTCTCTTTACTTCCGGAAAAAGAAGCTCATGAGTCGCTTCGTGCGCTATCAGATTTCTTGTTTTATGAGCACTCCAAAGATTTTGGTAATCAGAGTAGTTTGAGAAAATCTTCTGCGCTCTTTTTAAGCGATCTGCCATACTCCCATCGCTTCCAACTTTTGCCTTCAAAACATAGTCAACCAGCTTGTCCGCATCCATCACGGCTACCTTATACGCACTTGGCTTGCCCTGTTCCATAAGCTGCTGGATTTCCTGCCATTTGCCTGCCACAAAATCCCTGTCCAAGTTCCCTTTTGCACCGGTTTTCACTCTTCCGCCGCCAAATATCCAGCCCGACCTTATAAGCATGGCAAATACAATACCGGAAACCCCCGCCACTATGATTAAATATAGGAAGTTTTGGTCCATTACTACTTTTCCTCTATCTCTATCGTGTTAATTATAACCTTTTCCTTCGGCTTAGAAGATTCGCCTCCTGCACTTTGCTCCACTGGCGTTCCGGCTATTTTAGTCACCGTGTCCATTCCGCTTACAACATTTCCGAATATCACGTAATTTTTCGGCAACTTCCCTCCGGAGTAGTCGCCCGTCATTATGAAGAATTGCGAACCATTTGTATCTTTGCCGGAGTTTGCCATCGCCAAAGTTCCGGGAAGATAATCCCTAATAATTGATTCATCAGGAAACTTATAGCCGGCATCACCGGTGCCATTGCCATTCGGGTCACCGCCCTGAATCATAAAGTCTTTAATGATTCTGTGAAACGAAAGCCCGTCATAAAAACCCTTTTTTGAAAGGAAAACGAAGTTATTTACCGTTTTTGGTGTATTTTTCACATCCAGCTCTACGGTAAAATCACCTTTGTTCGTCTTGAAAGTGGCTGTATATTGCTTATTTTGGTCAATTATCATATCCGGAAACTTGTCATACTTTTTCACATTTGGCTCCTTTTTTAGTTCGCTTAATTTTTGTGTAGCAGCTTGCTGGCTAGAATTTTCTTTTTTCGCTGGTACAAACCTTTTGTATCCGAGAAATCCGAGTGCGCATAGGACTATTACCGCAAACGCAATCAAACTCGATTTGATAATCTTTCTGTTTCGCTCCTTTTTCTGCTTCTCTCTCTTTATCTGCTCCAGTTTTCTTTCTAATTTTATCTTCTGATTCTTGCCCATTACACAACGACCTTATTCTTTCTCCACTCATCATTTTCCGTAGCTTTCTCGAACATATGTGCCACATTCAATATTTTGCTCTCTTCAAAATGAGGGCCAATTATCTGTATTCCAATTGGTAACTTATCCTTCGAAAAGCCAGCCGGAATAGAGACTGCCGGAAGTCCGGCTAAGCTGACTGGTGCTGTGAAGACATCAGCCAAATACATAGAAACAGGGTCAGCTTTTTCGCCAATCTTAAATGCCGGCGTCGGAGCAACCGGTGATAATATAACATCAACTTTTTCAAACGCTTTTATGAAGTCGTCATGAATCAATCTGCGAACTTTTGCCGCCTTCAGGTAATACGCATCATAGTAACCGGACGATAATACGTAAGTTCCAAGCATTATTCGCCTCTTCGCCTCATCTCCAAATCCTTCATCACGGGTCTTGAAATATGAGTCAATTAGATCTTTAGATTCTTTTGCGTTATATCCATACTTAACTCCATCATAACGGCCTAGATTAGACGATGTCTCCGCAGTCATGATAATGTAATATGCCGCCACTCCATACTCGGTATGAGGTAACGTTATGTCAACTATTTCTACGCCAAGTTTCTCATAAACTTTTAGTGAATTCCTAAATACTTCCTCGACTTCCTTATCAAGTCCCAAGCCAAAGTATTCTTTCGGCACGCCAATTTTCATGCCTTTTAAGCTTTTATCCAAGTCTTTTGTATAGTCAGGAACCGGCGAATCCGATGTCGTAGCGTCTTTTTCATCTTTTCCGGCAATTGTATTTAAAACTATAGCCGCATCTTCTACTGTTTGCGTTATCGGCCCCGGACAGTCGAGAGATGATGCCATAGCGATGAGTCCATAGCGTGAAACTCTACCATAAGTCGGTTTCAGCCCCACCACTCCGCAGAAACTTGCCGGCTGGCGGATAGACCCGCCTGTGTCAGTACCTATGGAGTAAGGAATTTCCCCTGCTGCAACAGCTGCTGCCGATCCGCCTGAAGAACCACCGGAAACCCGAGTCAAATCCCATGGATTTGGCGTTACACCGTAGTCAGAGTTTTCCGTCGAAGCTCCATGCGCCCAAGCATCACAGTTGTTTTTCCCCACGATTATCGCACCGGCATCTTTTAGTTTCTTAACAACCGTCGCATCATACGGCGGGATAAAACCATCGAGCATTTTTGCCGATGCTGTCGTCCGCAAATTCCGTGTACACAAAACATCTTTAATCCCAACGGGAATTCCACTCAGTTTTGTCATTCCCGACTCTGATCGGTAATCTTTCTTCACATCTTCAGCCGTAAGAGTCGTAACAAAAGCATGAAGCTTCGGCTCCACTTCCTTAATCCTATCCAAAGTGTCAGCCAAAAACTTAACTTTATCCTGTTTTTGCAGTTCTTTTATACTCATTCAAACACCGACTTAGTTTTTATAAACCCATCTTCTTTTTCCGGCGCGCACTCTAGCAGTTCTGCCGGCGCACCCTCAACTGATTCAACTTTGTCATCCCGCATCACATCTTTTGCCTGAATTCCTGCCGCCATCGGCGCCACGCCATCCGTATTCACTTCATTTAGTTTCTCAACATAACCTAAAATATCACCCAAATCCTTCTGGTATTTGGTAATTTCGGCATTAGTCAAACCAACCCTCGCCAGTTTGGCTAAATATTCTACTTCTTGTTTATCTATTTTCCCTACCATAACTCACCAATTATACCTCATTTCACCATCTTCAGAAAATCTTGTTCACTTATGATCTTTATCCCTAGCTGTTCAGCTTTGTCGGCTTTTGAACCGGGGTTGTCGCCGACAACCACGAAGTCAGTACTTTTTGAAACCGAACCCGAGGCATTCCCGCCGTTTATGCGGATCAGCTCTTCCGCTTCATCGCGGGTGATAGTATTCAGTGAGCCGGTAAGAACGAACGTCTTACCTTCCAGTTTATTCTTTACCGCTTCATAAACTATTTCTACCCCGTTGTCATTTAACTTCTTTAAAAATTCGAGATTCTTTTTATTTCTGAACCATTTATAGATACTTTCTGATGCGACATCGCCAATCCCGTCAATCACTTGTAAATCCTCAAGTGAAGCACTACGAATATCTTCCAATTTCCTAAATTTTCTCGTAATATCTGATGCTGTGATCGCTCCAACATGGCGGATGCCAAGACCGTAAAGGAATCTTCTGAAGGACACCTTTTTGTGTTCGGAAATAGACTCAACTAGGTTTTTTGCCGAAGTTTCGGCAAACCGTTCCAGTGGCGTAAGGTCGCCTTCTGTAAGGGCAAAAAGGTCAGCCGCATTCTCTATTAATCCTTCCTCAATAAGCTGGGTGACTATCTTCTCGCCGAGGCCTTCTATGTTAAACGCGCCTTTTGAAACAAAGTGACCAATCTTTTGCATTTCAATAGCAAAGCAGTTTTCAGCGGCGCATCTGGCCACCGCCTCACCTTCTGGTTTAATAATCGGTCCGCCGCAGATAGGACACTCTGTCGGCATTTTAAATACCTTTTCTTTTCCTGTTCTTAAATTTTTAATTGGTCCAATGACCTCTGGGATTATATCGCCGGCTTTTTGAATAATAACAGTGTCGCCGATCCGGATGTCTTTTCGTTTAATCTCGTCTTCGTTATGCAGTGTTGCCCGGGAAACGGTTGTACCGGCAACTTTCACCGGAGTGAGCACGGCAAATGGCGTCACCGCGCCGGTCCGCCCGACATTGACGCGAATTTCCTCCAGCGTTGTTGTCACCTGCTCGGCTGAGAACTTATATGCCGCTACTCCACGAGGAGCTTTCCCGACTATGCCAAGCCGACTAACCAAATCCTCCGAGTTTACATTGATAACCGCTCCATCTGTCTGGTATGGCAGCATTTTACGCTTATCTTCCCACTCTTCTAAAAATTTCTCAACTTCTTTCAGATTCTTGGCATGTTTAGAGTTTGGTTCGACTTTAAATCCCAGTTTTTTTGCCATTTCGTGTTCCTGCTCGTGCGTCTGTATTCCTTCCTCGTAAATCGCCCATGCCATAAACTTTAGTTTTCGAGCCGATACGATTTTCGGGTCTAGTTGCCTGAGTGTTCCCGCCGCCAGATTCCTCGGGTTAGCATAGGTTTTTTCGCCCCTTTTCTCCTGCTCGGCATTTACCTTCTCAAATTGCTTGTAATCCATATAGACTTCACCTCGCACTTCTACGTCCACAGGTTCTGTAAGTTTCAACGGAATACTTTCGATGGTACGGATGTTTTGCGTCACATCCTCGCCAGTTGTGCCATCACCGCGAGTAGCGGCTGTTTTTAGCAGTCCTTTTTCATAAGTTAAATACACACTGAGACCGTCTAGCTTTAGTTCTGCATAATAGTCCAGCCTTTCATTTGGAACGAGTTTCTGAACCCTCTTTTCCCAGTCCTCCATTTCCGAGGAGTCAAATACATCATTGAGTGAAAGTCCTGGGTGGGCGTGGCGAACTTTTTGAAACTTTGCGAGCGATTTACCGGCAACACGTTGGGTCGGTGAGTCAGGTGTAATGAGCTCCGGATACATTTCTTCAATTTGTGAAAGCTCGTGCATCAGGGAAGTTTTCACGCTTTCAGATACTATTTCCTTATCCAAGACATGATAAGCATAGCGAATACGGTCTATTTCAGCCCGAAGTTTTTCGGCTCGCTTTTTGGCATCGCTAAAAGAAATCTTTTCCATAGGTAAATTATATCCTAAAAGACCCTTTGCAGCCATCGTAAAAAGGAAAGAGAGCCCAGAGGACTCTCTAACATTTGTCTGCGACGGGATTGAACTCTGGAGATCAGTCTCTCCAGGAATATTCGTGGCCTCATCTGCGGCACTTCCATCTTATGC
>JAKANV010000080.1 GCA_021823605.1 bacterium
CTGAATGCATGGGAGGTCTTTGTTCAATCTCACCAACGAATTTCTGTAGTGTTTCTTTAATCTCTTTTTCTAAATATTCTCGCGCCTCAACTTTCTTTATCTCGCCTTCAGGATCACCAGTCGTACTTTCCTCACCTAATTTCAGTGTCGCTTCGTACTCTTTATCCTGCTTCATAAACTCGTCTTGCCGTTTGGTAAAATCTTTGCCAACTAATATAATGAGGAGTCCAGTAGCAAAAGGATCCAACGTTCCGGCATGACCAATCGAACGAATACCTGTAATTCCTCGCATTTTCGCCACCACGTCAAAACTCGTCCACCCGGATTCTTTGTCAATTAGATAGACGCCCTCTTTAGTTTCCATATTCATATTATAGTACTATTTCTCGCCGTTATCTTTTTTTAAGTTCTCTCGGGCTTCTTCGTTTTTCTTTTTAAATTCCTCGAGCTTTTGCTTTTCGGTCGGATCGAATTTCTTTAGAATTTCTGACACGTGAGTTAGAGATTTCGGGTCTTTTTGGATTACCTTTTCTTTAGGTTCTTCTCTCTCAGCCTCAATATTTTCTCCGGCTGCTTCCAAAGATTCTATAGCTTTTGAAATAACATCACCAGAGTCTTCTTCCTTCTTGGCCTCAACTTCGACGGCCTTTCCATTAAAGCTCTCCATAGAAATAGCCTTCTTCTCGGGGGTTTCCTGTTTGACCTCTTCCTTTCCTTCTTGCAAGACTTCTTCCACTTTTTTTGGTCTTTCTTCAGATTTTGCTTCCTCTTGTCGAACCGGACGGCCTAGCTTTTTTGCCCTGACTTTCTTTATCTCAGCTAGCACCTTTTCCTCGGCTCCTGCCAGTTGAGTGTTTTTCAACTCGAAAACCGTCGCCATCGCATGGCCTGAACCACCGAATATTTCAGCAATTTCAAGTACATCGGTACCTTTTATGCCTTTTAGAAGTACCGTAATCGTGTTCTTTTCGGTTTCCACCATTAGACAAACCACATCGGCATTTGGCGTATTAGCAAGCATCTCATCCATAACTTCCTTCGCTTCCTCGATAGTTGCATTCGCGCCGCCAAAGTCGTCATGACCAACCTTGGACCAGATGACTCTATGCTCTGTGTCTTTCTGAACATTTGAAAGAATCTTCCCCCAAAGCTTCAAAGTCTTTAGGTTCTTCATTTTATAGAAATTCTGAATAATTTCCTGCTGACGGGCACCGGCAGCTAGAAGCTGAGCCGCAACAGTCAAGGTCTTCGGCGTAGTATTGATATTTTTAAAGCTAGCTGTGTCAGCCGTAATACCGGCAAGAAGTAATGTCGCTGTATCTTCATCGGGCTTGCTTGTCCCCAAAGCTTCGAACATTGCGACCAATATTTCAGCGGTTGATGTTGCTGTTAGGTCAACCCAGTTAATAGTGCCAAAGTACTCATTGCCAGCGTGATGGTCGATGTTTACGACCGGAGTTTCAAAGAAAAGTTCAGTATGCTCGTCATAAATCTTGTCAATTTTATCTACATCCGGCGTATCTAGAACAATAATTGCATCATACTTCGGCTTTCCGCTCTCAACTTTTACGCTTTCCGCTTCAATTTTTCCATTTTGCGGCGTCAAAATAATATCGAGTGTCTTTCCATCAGTATTAGTGGAAATCTTTTCGATATTTGTATTTTCTATATTTACCTTGAGAACTAAATCGTTTGAGCCATCAACGGCTTTTTGAATATCAGATATGTTTGGCAGGAATGAAAGAGAGCTTGGGATTGTTTCACTGATTACTACTGAAGCCTTTTTGCCCAAACCCTGCAAGAGTCTTTGTAATGCTAAGAGAGAACCAACTGAGTCTCCGCCCGGTTTTGTATGGGAAATGAGTAAAATACTCTCTGATTTTTTGATTAACTCAACTATTTGCTGCTTTGGTAAAAGCTCCATCTGTTTTTTATCCTTACCACCCACCGCTTTAAACGAGTAATATATGAGTATATATGAAACAAGCACAAATGTCAATGGTTTTAGAGGATAAGCGTTAACTCAGCCTTTACAACTAGCTATATTTTTGATAAACTAGCTTTTGTTATCTAATAATTTACGGAGAAAACATGCCGGTTATAAAGTCAGCAAAGAAGCAGATGCGCCAGACAAAGAAGCATACTGCTAAAAATAAAGAAATCAAAATCGCCTTCAAATCAAAGATTAAGGAAGTTCAAAAAGGCATTGGGACTATGGAAGCTAAGAAACTTCAGGAAAAACTTTCTGAAAGTTATAAAGCTATTGATAAAGCAGCCAAGAAAAATGTCATTCATAAAAACTCAGCGGCAAGAAAGAAATCAAGGCTAGCAAAACTGGTGAAAGAAGGCAAAAAAGTCAAAACAGAGAAAAAAGCGGTAAAGAAAAAGCCAGTGACTAAAAAGAAATAAAAGAAAGCCCGAAAGGGCTTTTTTAGCTCGTCAATTTATTAACCAAGAGTTC
This sequence comes from bacterium, assembly GCA_021823605.1. Lineage (GTDB taxonomy): Bacteria > Patescibacteriota > CPR2 > UBA1875 > JAJYID01 > JAKANV01. Next base: position 2,462 of record JAKANV010000080.1, read on the forward strand.
CAGCGCCACATCCGGTTCCTTGGCGCCGGTTTTGATAGCATTCTCGGCCTCGATAATCTGTCCGTAATAGCTCTTAATAGTATGCGGACCCTCAATTTTTCTAACTGCGGGAAGTGTCTTTTTCACAATGTATGGATTCATCTTCGCTTTCGACGCAATCTCCCGTTCAGGTAAACTCTTTAAATCATAAAATGTCGCCAGATTTCGAACCTGCCATTGGATCATTGAGAGAACATACATTTCGTTTTCTCCCGAGTCCAAAAGTTCAGACAAAACCTTGAAAGCCTTCTCTTTATTCTTCGCCGTAATTGCATCAGTGAGGTCAAAGACCTTTACATTTGCCTTTGAGACGGATAGCTTTTCTATATTTTCCTCGGTAATTCTCTTGTCGTAACTAATTAACTTCTGAATCTCATTTTTGAGCTGCCAGAGATCACCACCATAGTACCCGGCTAGCATACTTGCCTCTTTTGTCTCGATTTGGCCGCCGTTTTTTTCGACTTCACCCTTAATCCATTTTATCAGTTCCCCGCCTTGCAGGATATTCAGCTCTTTAGTCTTTTCTTTCATCAATCTTTTATACAAAGCTCCCCTCTTGTCCGGCTCCCCTTCCTCGATAAATAAAAGAATTGTGGAATCGGGCTTTTTATCCATCATTTCAATCATTTTTTTCCCGTCGACACCTTTCGCACTCAGAATATTTTTGACAATTACGAGTCTTTTATCGGCCAAAAAAGGAAGAGACATGACATCCGAACGGATTTTCTCTAAGTCATAGTCGGTCTCATACAGGGAAGAGTTCATGCCGGATGAATCCTCATACTTTTCGCGCATCGCATCAATAGTCTTTTTCAGAC
>JAKANV010000081.1 GCA_021823605.1 bacterium
AATATCTGAACTCGAGATTCCTTTTATAGCCGTATCAGTGGTTTTAGTGCTTTCTTGCTCTACAACCTCTTTATTTACCCCAGACGCCCCTATATCTCCTCCTTTTAGCAACAACGTGCTAAAACCGACCATGAGAGCTATCCCAAACAAATACACCCAGCCCATTTTAGCCCTTTTCAAGACTTTCTTCATAATTCAATTCCTTTCCTGGCTTTTACGCCTTTTTCATAATAATGTTTAATTTTTTTCATTTCTGTAACCAAATCCGCCCTTTCTATCATTTTTTTTGTAGCGCCTCTTCCGGTCATGATAATCTCCTTATTTTCTGAAATTTCCGAAAGTAACTCCAATATCTCATCCTCACTTATTAACCCCAGATCTACCGCCGTGACAGCCTCATCAAGAATTATTACATCATAGCCAGCAAAGTTGCCTCTAACATATTTCACCGCACTGTGTGCATTTTTTTTCTCGATACTCTTATCACTATCCGGTAATATCCAATCTCCATTCCCAAAGCTTTTGGCATCTATACTTGGCAGGCTTTTAAGAACCCCAATTTCTGAGCTTTCACCATTCTTAATAAACTGAGTAAACAAGACCTTAAAGTGTTTTGATGCCCGAACGGCTAACCCGATAGAAGCCGTTGTTTTTCCTTTTCCTTCACCTGTATAAATCTGTATCATAAGCCTCTATCCGCACTCTGAGTAACCGCAACTCCTACAAACCATGCAACCACCCTCATATTCTATCGGCCCACCACACTCACGGCATATTCCGCCAATATAACTGCTCCCGCTTGCTTTCTCTTTCTTTTGAGGCTGAATATCTTCAATCTTTATTTCCAGCTGTTTCTGTGTTTTTACAATATTTTCGTCCTTTACAATACCAAGAGTCGGTGGAGATATGAAGGATTCAAGAGCCCGCGCAATAGCATCAGAACAAGAGGTAATTCTGTCCGGACCAAAGCCAAATGGCCTATGACAAGCGATACTCTTTAAGTGTTTGATTATAACCTTTGGTTCAATACCGCTCCTTAGAGATGTAGAAACCATCCTACTTATAGCTTCCGCTTGGGAAGCAGCACATCCGCCTGCCTTTCCCATCGCCGAGAAGAGCTCGAATGGCCGACCCTTTTCGTCTTCATTCACCGTAACATAAAGCTTACCGCATCCCGTCATTATCTGAATCGTCCTGCCATATGTTACTTTTGCGCGCTGCCGAACAACCCTGGTACTTGGATCCGTTTGGACTTCCTGAGCACCTTTTTTATTCACTTTCCCGATATTTAGGACTTGTTCCTCACGACTTCCGTCACGATATATCGTCACCCCCTTACACCCTAGCTCATAGGCCAACTTATATACCTCTGCAACATCTTTTTTCGTCGCTGAGTGATCGAAGTTTACAGTCTTTGAAACTGCATTATCAGTATACTTTTGAATCGCCGCCTGTATCTTTAGGTGCCATATCGGAGATACATCGTGAGCGACCACAAACACTCTTTTTACTTCTTTAGGGACTTCGTCAATACCATCCAAAGTACCGCTTTTGGCTATCTTTTTCATTAGATCCTCTGAGTAGAATCCCATTCTTTTAGCAATTGATAAAAATATCGGGTTCGTCATTACAAGCTCGTCTTTATCCATTACATTTTTTATAAAACTGACCGCAAAAAGAGGCTCAACGCCACTTGACGCATCGGCAATCATGCTTATAGAGCCCGTCGGAGCGATAGTCGTAATGGTAGCGTTTCTAACTCTCTGCTTCCTCTCGCCATAAATACTGTCCTTCCAGTTTGGAAAAACCCCTCTATCCTTAGCTAGCTCCTCAGACATTTTTCTACCCTCCTCCTGGATAAATCGCATCACGTCCTCAGCTACAGCAACCGCTTCGTCTGAGTTATATGGCACTTCAAGCTGAATTAGCATATCAGAAAAGCCCATGACCCCCAGACCTACTTTCCTATTCGAACGAGTCATCTCATCAATCTCTTCTATAGGATATTTGTTCATATCGATGACGTCATCCAAAAATCTAACCGACCATCTGATAACATCTCGAAGTCTATCCCAGTCAATCTCCCCGTCTTCGACAAAGTTTGATAAGTTGATGGAGCCAAGGTTGCATGATTCATATGACAGGAGCGGCTGTTCTCCACAAGGGTTAGTGCTTTCAATCGCGCCGATTTTTGGTGTCGGGTTGTCCTTATTCATTCTATCTATAAAAACTATCCCAGGCTCGCCATTTTTCCATGCCTGTTTAACTATTATGTCAAAAACCTCCCGGGCATTTAACGATCCTGTTCTTTTGCCCGTCAGAGGAGAAATGAGGTCGTAGTCTTTATCTTTCTCCACTGCCTTCATAAATTTCTCGGTAATAGCGACTGAAATATTGAAATTATTGAGGGTCCCATTATCTTCCTTGCAGGTTATAAATTCCATAATATCAGGATGATCTATACGAAGCATCCCCATATTTGCGCCCCTTCTCGTGCCTCCCTGCTTAACTGTCTCTGTGGCTGCATTAAAAGCGTTCATAAATGAAATAGGACCTGATGCAACTCCGCTGGTTGACTTTACACGAGCGCCTTTTTCTCTAATCCTTGAAAATGAAAACCCGGTTCCGCCTCCACTCTGATGTATGAGTGCCGTATTTCTGATTGTTCCAAAAATTCCGCCCATATTATCCTCTACAGGCAAAACAAAGCAAGCACTCAGCTGACCAAGCTCTCTTCCGGCATTCATTAAAGTCGGAGAATTGGGCAGAAATTTTCGGGAAACCATTAGTTCATAAAAATCGACGGCGATACTTTCTACATCTTTTTTATTTGCACCCCAAGTCGCCTCCGCGGAAGCAATTTCCCAAGCTACTCTCCAAACCATTTCTTCAGGAGTTTCAACCGGCAAAAGTTTCTCATCCTTAACCAAGTATCTTTCCTCTAAAACTTTAAGAGCTTGCTCTGTCCACTCACCTTTGGGAAGATCCGAAGAAATAGCAGGACGCTCTCCTATTTTCCTTTTTATCTCACGGATAATTTGATCATATGAAGGTGCAATCAAATCGTCTAAGGTTATGCGGGTCTCGCCGTTTTTATAAACGTATTTTCTCTTCTGACTACTTCTTTTGGTTTTTTGAGATATGTTTCTAGGCTGCAACATTTTCACGTATGAAAACTGGATGAGAACGATTTTCAAATATAAAGATACTCATGTCAACTATTAAGATTTGTGTCAGAGTGATACATGACAGCTTTGAGCTGAAGCTGGAAAATCAGTTTCGAAAAATACTG
>JAKANV010000082.1 GCA_021823605.1 bacterium
TAAGATGCCTTTTGAATTTAGTTTGACCAGCCTGACCACTTCTCAGATGGTGTCGAGAAATCAAACCAGTTCCTCATGATACAGCATATGGGGCACCACCTCGGAGGAAACGGGAGAGAATTTACCGCCTTAATAAATTTCATCTTCATCTGTTACCTCCTTTTCTGATCTTCAACATCCCCATTCAGCTCTTCCCACATGAGGGCCGCAAAAGCACCCTGCCATATGTATACAGACCCCAACAAGTACCATGGAGAGGGAAGAAACCAAAATAAGGAGACGCTGACCAAGAAATTTAACTGTACGGCTATGAACTTCATCTTCCTTCCTCAGGTAGCCCGAGAAGACTGTCCCACAATGCCAATGTCAGCGCAGTCTGGTAGACAGAAGTTGGCGAAAGAAGGAAAAAGTGCCACCACTTTAACTTCCGGTAATAGCTAACTTGAGAAGGAGGAAGCCCCTCAGACCATCCGCACATCTGAGACTCCTTTCATATAAAGATTGCTCGTATAAAATAACCGGTGATGCATTTTGTACACCCTCCGGCCTTTAACGCTAGAGATATTATACCATAATTAGAGGAAAAAGACACGAAAAATAGATAAGGCTTAGAAATGAAGAGGAGTCCTGTTTAGCACCCAGATGAGATAGTTTAAATATGTGGCAATAATAACCCAAACGCCATACGGGATGAGAAGCAGAGCAGCTGTTCTTTGGCGGGGATAAATGAGACCTATGAGAGTAAATATTGTCAGCGCCATAACTCCCGAAACTAGAAGTGATAAAAAAATCATGTGGAATGAGAAAAAAGTAAAGCTCCAGAAAGCGTTGAAATAGGCATTTAGCAAAAAGACGGCGACTATCAGTCTGAAATATTTACTGCTGTTCGCCCTGTTCCAAAAAATTAATGCTGAAGCGACTATGAGGACATAAAGAACAGTCCATATAGTACCTATTACCTGACCCGGCGGTGCAACTGAAGGAAGCTTTAATGTGTTGTACCAGCCCAGATTGGCTGATGTAGCCAAACTTCCCAAAACCGCCACAACTATGACTACTAGAGGGATAACAATGTAGTTTGGTTTGATTTTCATCACTCTAAGTTAACATAAAGTATAATCATAAAAACCATTTGTTTATACAAAACTGAAACGGCCGTCCTGCCTTGACATTTAAGCGTAACTGGATTATAATAATATAAATTTTTTTCATCTTTTTGAAGAACGAACCCATTCAACCGAATTGGAGGAAACGATGAGCACGGACGATCAGCTGTTTAAACCAGATGGCACGTTGATTACCAACATCGACATCTGCCTTCTGAAACTGGCGAGACTCATCGCCGGACTCTTCACAAAGAAGGACGAGGAGACATATGATCAGGCAACAAAAAGGCTCTACCGATTTTCGGGGCACATGTTTCTCGTCTGCCTTGGGGGCTGCATGCTTGATTTAAACATAATCATGCTATTCATATGCCTAAAGCTAAATACCGAGACATATGAATACTCCTACCTGTCTACCTCAAGACCGATGAAGGGATTGGGCACGAATATCCCGCTTCGCGGGAAATACAGAGCCCTGTCACTGATAACGATTGGCCCCTTGTTCGCGGCTACTCTATGTTTGGCGCTGTCTTTTCTATCCCCGGCGAAACTGATTCCGTCCTTTCTGCCAACAATTCTTACCGGCGCAATCTTTGGCTTGACGATTGGCTCAGTCTTCTTCATCATGATTTACGTTGAACGGCTGGGCAATGTGCCGCCGAAGAAGAAGAGGGTGCGCCAACCTAAACTGGCATTCGCCCCGCAGTAAAACTCCTGTTCATAAGCGGCTCTCTCCCCGATAGGGAGAGAGCCGTTCTTAATTTTTGAGAACTTTTATACTTTAACTACCTTACTCTCATAATCCTCGACTTGCCATTTCTTACCTTTTTGGACTACCTTGTGACCCTCACCTTCCAGCATTTTTATTTGCATATCCGGTCCTGACGGGAATTTTTCGTTTAATATTCCACCTGATTTAAGCGTCCGCCACCAAGGAGTAATTTCCTCGTCGCTGATTTCTCCTTTTTCTCTCATTTCCTCGGCCGCATTGGCAACTATCCAAACGAATATTCCAGAGGTTAATGGGCATCCAATGTCTGTGTGATGTTTTTTTGCTAACTTTTGCCTAATTTCATTTATTGTTATCAGCTTACCCTCAGGAACGCTCCGCATTATCTCATCTACCTCCAGGGGCGCGGGCACAACCATAGTTTCGCCACCCCAATGCTTTACTCCATTTGGTGCCAGCTTCACCACCTTTGGCAAATCTTTGGAATCTTTCATTTTTTCTTCCCAGTTTTTGTTTTTTTCCATATTTATCTCCTTTTATAGCCAAATTACACCTGTAGAAAAGCAAATTCAAGTATACAAACTAAATATCTTCCTTCTTCAAATCATAAAGTGCAGGACCATGGATAACTTTACCATCATAGTTATATCTAGAGCCGTGACAAGGACAATCCCAAGTTTTTTCCGTAGCATTCCAGTTCACAGTACAACCCATATGAGTGCAGACCGGTGAAACGGCAAATATTTTCCCCTTTTTGTCCTTATACACGGCAATCTTTCTGCCTCTTAAATTAATGATTTTTCCCTCTCCCGGTTCAAAACCGGTCGGGAGCTCGAAAGGGTGTCTTTGCACGCGCTTACCCAAAACATGTTTTACGGTTTTCGCATTTTCACTCATATATGACTTTAACGCGTGGCTCAGACCGCTCCTTGAAGGATCAAAGAGCGCTGTCCAAACATTAATTCTTTTTGCGATAAGGTCAGAGATAATCATGGCGCTCACCGCACTTGTCGTCATCCCCCAGCCACCAAAACCAGTAGCAACGTAGACATTTTTTGTATTCGCCATTTTGCCGATATAAGGCACTCTATCTGGAGTCCGGTTGTCCTGTGTAAACCAATGGTACTCAATCTTTTCTATCTCGAACCTTTGCTTAGCATACTCTTCAACTTTTTTGTAATATTTATACGTGTCAGCGTCTTCTCCCACCTTTTCAGTTCCGCCGCCAACCAAAAGAATCTTTTTCCCATACAAACCCTGATTCCGAATTGAGTTTCTCTCCCCGTCAATACTAAAGTACAAGCCTTCCGGCACTTCACTTTTTAGATGGAGCCCCAAGACGTATGAACGATGCGGAAAAAGTTTGGTGTAGAATCTGTCTTTATCGTAAAAGGGGAAATGCGTGGTCACAACAACCTTTTTAGCTT
>JAKANV010000010.1 GCA_021823605.1 bacterium
GATTTATGCCATACCATTGGGAAACTTGGTAAATAACGTGAGCAGCACTCCAGCCTTGGGAGTTCACCTCGCTGCCAATGGGGCCTATCCATGGACTTTCATGATAGTTGACCCCATTCCACACTATATCCCTTTCTCCTGGAACGGTATAGGTGCTTAGATAGCTCCCCTTTGAGGTTAAGAAACTTTGTATTTGCGACTCGCTCATTGTGCCAGAAGCAGAAAATGCACCATCAGATATAACATAACTATTGTTAAGGGATGCTGCATTAGTGTTCTGGGGAGCTAGGAAAAAGATAAACAAAATACCCAGAAAAAGTATTAAAGATATAATTCCTCTTTTTTTGGTAATCTTTCTGACAATGTTAGTATTCTTTAAAATTCTCATTCGCTCTTGCATTTTAGCACGCTTGAGCACAATGTCAACTTGAGAAATTTCACTATTCTCTCCCAACCACTTCTTCTAAAAATCGCCTAAAATCACCATTTAGTTTTTCGTGCTTTAGGGCATAGCTTATGGTCGCCCTTAAAAACCCGAGTTTATCTCCTGTGTCTAGCCATTCACCTTCCAGTACCTTGCCATAAAGCGGCTTACCTTTTTCTAGAAGAATTTCAAAAGCATCAATCAGCCTTATTTCTCCTGATTTTCCCTCGGTCATTTTATCTAATATATTAAAGACGTCTTCGGTGATTATATATTTTCCTACTGCAACAAGGGTGGATGGAGCATCTTCTGGCTCGGGTTTTTCGACCATGTCTTTAATCTCATATGTACCCTCAGAAACTTTTATACCATCAATGACACCAAACTTCTTCACTTCATTTTTCGGCACTTCACTTAGGCCAACAACCGGATCACCATATTTTTCGAAAGTATCAATAAGCTGCTTCGACGCTGGAACTTTACTGTCATAAAGACAGTCGCCAAACATTACTAGAACTGGCTCACCGGCAAGAAGGTGTGCTGCCTGCAAAAGCGCATGCCCATCTCCGAGTGGCATAGACTGGCGTACATAAGAAAACTTTGCCAAACTGGAAATCCCTTGAACTGCTTCAAGCAAATCATGCTTATTTTTCTCAACAAGCGTGTCTTCCAGCTCATACGAAACGTCGAAGTGATCTTCAATAGCCCTTTTGCCACGGCCTGTAACGAAAATTATCTCTTCAATCCCTGAAGCAACAGCTTCTTCTACCAAGTATTGGATTACAGGCTTATCAACTATGGGCATCATTTCTTTTGGCATGGCTTTTGTTGCAGGCAAAAACCTGGTTCCAAACCCCGCCACTGGTAAAACTGCTTTTCTAACTCTTTTGTTGCTCATTTTTATTCCTTAGTTACAAAAATGCGTCTCTCTGCCCCCACGCCTTCTGAGTAGCTGGTAATACCGCTTATTCCTGAAACTCTCTGGTGTGCCAGCATTCTCTCATAAGGATTCATCGGCGGAAGCATTTCCTCCATCCCCGTTTCCTTTACTTTTTTTACCGCCGCATCAACCATGTTTTCAATTCTTTTTTCTTTATCCTTTAAGTATCCGCCCACATCAACAACCAGAGACGTCCCCTCGGGAAGTATTTCCCTGCATATAAGAGCCATCATATATCTTAGTGCGAAAAGATTTTCCCCACGATAGCCTATCAGAAGCGCCTTATCGGCTGAGTCTATGGAAACCTTTATTCTGCCCTCTTCTGCCGACACATTTGTCTTCGCATCAACACCAAGCAAAGAAAGAACCTTTTCAGCTCGTTCCTTGACCTGTTTGATTGTACTCACACTAATGTTAGCCATTTTTCTTCTTTATTTTTAAGTGTTCAAGAAAACTTACCTCTTTATGCATTATCAGCCATTGCTGATACGCTGCGATTGCTGTTGAAGCCGCCCAGTATAGCGGTAATGCCGCAGGAAGACTGATAGAGATGAAGATAGTTAACAGCGGGAAGAGGTAAACCATCTTTGCCATCATCTGTTGCTGAGGATCTTGTGGCGTATTTGGCGTCATAAGTTTGGTTTGGACGAATTGTATTGCTCCGGCCAAGATTCCCAAGATAATGCTTGGCTTAGCCAGATCTACTATGCCAAGAAGAGAGGTATTTAGCGATCCCCCTGCATCTATAACGGCCTTTACGGTGGGGATATCTTTAACGAACGGGTAAATCTGAGTCAAAATTCCCTTTGAGGCATCTGTAAGCTGGATGAACGCAGGATCTTTGAACTTTATAAACACCCAGTAAAGACCAATTAGTATCGGAAACTGTAAAAGTGTCGGCAGGCAGGAAGAAAAGGGATTAATTTCTTTTTCTTTGTACAACTCAGTCATTGCTTTTTGCAGCCCCTGAGGATTGCCTTTATATTTTTTCTTAATTTTGTCGATTTCCGGCTGTAAAGATTTAAGCGCTTTCTGACTATGCAGGGCTTTGCCGGATAGCGGCCAAAGTATAGCTCTCACTACCACGGTTATGGCGATTACCGCCAAACCAAATGAATGCCAAGGCACGACGCTATATACAACCATAAGTAGGTTTAAAAGCGGCTGAACTATTATCATGTTAAAAATATTTCCCATTTGACTCCTTTACCCTAAGTTAATTATTTTACCGGATCTTTACCACCCTTACTAAAGGGATTACACCTCATAATCCGCCATGTGCCCATAAATGTACCTTTTATAATACCGTATTTTTCTATTGCTTGGTAGGTGTACTCTGAACATGTGGGCTGGAACCGGCAGTATCCATGGGGAAACTTTGCCGACAGAGGTCCATGGTCAGGTGACAGGGTTTTCTGGTAAAGACGGATTAAAAAAAGGGCCGGTCTTCTCATTTTGAGAGCCCTCCTTTAACAAGTGCTTTCTTTAGCTCAGCCTTTGCTGTCTCTAGCTTCATTGGTGTATTTGTTTTTTTTACAAAGAGAACAACGTCATAGCCGGGAACAATGTTGCCATAAATGTCCTTAACAGCCTCTCGAAATATCCTCTTGGCCTTATTTCTCTCGACTGCTTTTTTAGAAAACTTCTTGCCAACCACCACGCCAACCCGGCTTAGATCTAGTCGATTTGCGGCAAAATTTAAATTAAAAGCCTCCGCACCTACTCTCTTACCTCTTTGGTAGACACGCTCAAAATCACGGTTTTTAACTAGTCGCTTTTCCCGTGATAACATAAATCCCCCTTAGGCCGTTAGCTTGGCTCTGCCTTTTTGTCTTCTTCTGGCCAAGACATTACGTCCTGACTTTGTAGCCATCCTTTTTAAGAATCCGTGCCTTTTTTTCACTTTTGCCGATTTCGGCTGGAATGTTCTTTTCACTTCTCTCTCCTTTTTCTTGATTTTTCAGTCTTTTGACTTACCCAGTGTAGCCTAAAATCCGGCTCCCGTCAATCAGACCGCTTTCCAGGCCCTTAGTATGTGGACAAAAAGACCCCCTAAATTCCCCTTGTGTATAACTCTGTTTTCCGCTATACTTTCTACAAGCAAGCAGGCGGGTGAACGCAAACTGATAACATGAATTTTTATTTACGTGGTGCATGAGAGTGCAGACGTATTTATTTTTCTGACTCAAAAATAACTAATGGAAGGTGGCTTATGGACAACAAGAGTTTATGGCAAGCAGCTTTGGGAGAACTGGAGCTGACCCTATCAAAGGCCAACTTTACAACATGGTTTAAGGATACGGATATAATTTCCCATGAAAACGGCGAGATTATTATCAGTGTGCCAAACGTTTTCACCAAGGAATGGCTGGAAAACAAATATAATGCCCGAATTAAAGAGACCCTAGAACATCTCACGGGTCCACTTTCAAAGGTTACTTATAAAGTCGGGAGTCCCAAGTCTTTAAAGGCGGAGATAGTTGAATCAGTGCCGCTTGAAACCATTGCCATCGAAGAAGATGAAGTCCCTGAAGTACTCGACAGCTTAAACCCTAAGTATATATTTGACAGCTTTGTTGTCGGTGAGACAAACAAGCTGGCTTCTGCTGCCTGCCAGTCCGTGGCAAAAAAGCCGGGCGCTGCATATAACCCGCTTTTTGTTTACGGCGGGGTTGGCCTCGGGAAAACTCATCTTATCCAAGCCATCGGAAATGAAATCAAGAAATCAAGTCCGAAGAAAAAGGTGGAGTATGTAACAAGCGAGAAATTCACAAGTGACTTCATCAGCTCCATTTCCAACAAAAAAGTGAACTCCTTCAAGGATAAATATAGAAAGATCGATGTTTTGATAGTCGATGATATGCAGTTTCTGGCCGGAAAAGAGCAGACCCAGGAAGAATTTTTCCATACTTTTAATGCTCTGCATCAGGGCAATAAACAAGTTATTTTGGCTAGTGACCGTCCACCAAAGGCAATCCCAACCCTAGAAGACCGCCTAAGATCCCGGTTTGAGTGGGGGCTTTTGGTAGACATTCAGCCGCCGGAGATAGAAACAAGAATAGCGATTTTACAGAAAAAAGCGATGCTAAAAGGCTATGAGCTGCCACTTGAGATATATGATTACATCGCCAGGAATATCCAGCACAATGTGAGAGAGCTGGAAGGCGCTCTAAACAGAATCATCGCTTACTCGGAGCTAAATAATAAAAAGCCCGACATGGTGCTGGCTCAGAATGTCCTAGGCAATCTGCTTTCTAATCCAAAAAGGAAGGCTTTGACCGGAAGAAAGATTATGGAAAAGGTAGCCGACTTTTTTGATATTTCAATCAATGACATTCTGAGCAAAAAGAGAGACAAGGAAATAGTTTTGCCAAGACAAATTGCGATGTATTTGATGAGAGAAGAGTTAAGTCTGTCTTATCCTAAGATATCTAGAGAGGCCGGTAAGAATGACCACACAACAGCCATGCATGCCTGTACGAAGATTGAAAAAGAAATGGACAAGGATGAGCCGCTTAGGCACAATATCAACTTAATTCGGGAGCGTCTGTATATTGGCTAATGTGGAAAAGCCACTTTTTTCTGTGGAGAAACAGCGAAAATAGTGTTCACTAGTTAGGGAGTATGAACAGTTACAAAAATTATTTTAAACAGGAAAAATTTGCTATACCCAAGATAAGACACTTCGAAAACCCATCAAAAACACAGTCAAAAATATCAAAATTAAGATTAAAAAAGAGGTTTTAAACAGTTTGCACAGACACTATAACAACAAATACTATATTATTAAAATAAAGAAACTTATAATTAGTTAAACTGGCCTTGGGGATAACCAAAAGATTTTAAAAGGAGACAAGTTATGAAAATCACAATATTGAAAGAAAACTTATCAAAGGGATTAAATGTTATTGGAAGAATAGTTTCAACTCGGGGTAGTTTAGAAGTTTTAAGTAATATTCTGATAAAAACAGACAAGGGTAGAGTTTGTTTGTCGGCGACTAATCTGGAAGTGGGAATAAACTATATGGTTGGGGCGAAGGTTGAGAAAGAAGGGGCAATAACTGTTCCGGCTAGACTTTTTACAGAGTTCATTAATTCTCTTCCTGGAGAAAAAATCACATTAGAGTTAGAAGGTGACACACTTCATTCAAAGGCTGATAATTATGAAGCCAATATTAAGGGCATCTCTGCTGATGAATTTCCATTAATACCGGAAATTAAAACTAATAAGGTGTTCTCATTAAAAAATTCCGCATTAAGAGAAGCTATAAATTTGGTCGGATTTGCCGCAGCCATGGATGATACGAGACCGGTGCTTGCCGGTGTTTATATGAAAATAGATGGTTCAAAAGTTACTTTGGCAACAACTGATAGTTATAGGTTGGCCGAAAAGGTTATTGATCTGGGGAATGAAAAAGCTAAAAAGACAGAGATTATTATTCCGGCAAAGACATTGCTTGAGCTTGGAAGAATATTGGGCGAGCTGGACAGTAATGAAGTAGTGAAGGTTTACCTCTCTGAGAGCCAGATTCTTTTTGAAGCTAACGGACTAGACTTTATTTCCAGATTAATAGAAGGGCAGTTCCCAAACTATAAACAGATTATTCCGGAAAACTCAGACACGAAAGCAAAAGTTTCTAAGGATGAGCTTGCCAGTGCGGTAAAAATAGCCAGTCTTTTTGCCAGAGAGAATGCAAACAGCATTAAAGTAGCCGTGAAATCAAAAGGCAAGGTAGAAGTTGACTCCGGCGGGTCTCAAGTCGGCGACAATACGGCAAAGATTACCGCTGTAGTTACGGGAAAAGATACAGAAGCATCATTTAACGGCAAATACATTATGGATGCGCTAAATGCCATCCGGGAATCAGATATAAATCTTGAAATAAGCGGCAAACTAAACCCGGGCGTTATCAAAACCACCAAGGATAAAAATTACATCTATATAATAATGCCACTTAGAAACTAGGTCATGAGGGTAAAAAAAATAAAGCTTCAAAATTTTCGTTCCTATAAAACGTTAGAAGTTGATTTTGGCGAAAAGAATATTATAGTGGGCGAAAATACTCAAGGAAAAACAAACCTTCTCGAAGCGATATATATGACATCTGTCGGAAAGTCGTTTAGGTCTAAGGAGCCGGACATGGTTTTTTGGGGGGAGGATCATTTCCGAATAGAGTGTGGTGTTGAAAACAGCCATCAGCAAAAAATAGAATATATCTATGAAAAGAACGTTGGGCTAAAAGGACGGAAAACAGTTAAGGTAAATGGAGTCAAAAAGCCTGCCTCGGCTCTTCTCGGCGGCTTTGTAAGCGTTTTCTTTACTCCTGACGAGATAGATATGTATTTTAGTTTTCCGGCGCACAGACGCAGGCATTTGAACGTGCTTTTATCAAAGAGTGACAAGGAATATTCCAGAGAGCTCGTCAAATATTCCAGAGTATTAGAGCAGAGAAACGCACAATTAAAAAACATAGCTAAGGGAATAGCAAAGGAAAGTGAGCTCGAGATATGGGATGGGAGACTGGCCGAGCATGGAGCCGAGATAATAGAAAAAAGGATGAGCTTGATTTCAAAGATAAATAAAAAGCTAAACTCAAATTACAGAAAAGTGGCCAAGGACGAGAAAGAACTAGTCACGACTTACGTTCCGAGCGTGAGTACAGACAAGAAAACAAAGGACGAGGTTTGGGCCGATTTCCTTGAAAAGCTTTTGGCATCGAGAAAGAGAGATATAGTAACGGGAGCGACAAATGTGGGGCCGCATCGCGACGATGTGGTGATGAATCTTGGCGGCAGAGATATTACGACATTTGGGTCAAGAGGAGAGCATAGAAGTGCGATAGTTGCTCTCAAGCTTACAGAGGTAGGAATCTTAAAAAGTATAATTGGCGAATCACCAGTGCTACTTATGGATGATGTTTTTAGTGAGCTAGACGAAAAGCGAAGAGAAAATCTAGTCAAGTCATTTGAGGGCCAGCAAACCATAGTTACGACAACGGACCTAGACCACATAGACAAAGACTTACGCAATGATGCTGTGATTTATAAAATAGAAAACAGTAAAATCAGGAAAGTATAATGGGTAATTTAGGTAGTGTTTTCGAAAAAAGGATTAATCAGCTGGGCCTTAAAAAACGTCTTGATGCCGCCATGGTTTGCGAAGCTTTTGATAAATCAATTCAAGAAGTTTTCGGTGAGCATGGCGTGAAAAATGCGAAGGCAATTTCGTATAAAGACAATGTTTTGAAGGTCGAGGTTAGTTCAAGCGCCTGGGCTCAGGAAATTAATTTGCGTCAGATGGAGCTGGAAAAAGAAAAGATGAGGATAGTTTATAAGCTAGGCGAGGTTGAGCTATAGGTTCTTTGCTATAGGCGGCAAATATTCTAATTGAGATTTTTCTACATCTATATTGTTTGATTTTAGCCAGTCAAGAGCTTGTTTCTTATAGGTTTTAAGTTGTGCTATATATGAGTCGTGCTGGCTGGGACGATTGATGATGGCAAACAAAGTAATTTTATATTTTGGATTTCCCTTGTCATCTTTTGAATAATCAATGTAAAAATTATCTCCGCGATAAGGAAGCTTAGCAGAAATAGTCGGAGATAGCTCAAGCTTTACGTCATTTTTCCCTCTCTTGATTTTTACTGTAACAGTAGAGTCCAGAAAACCATCTTTTTTTGCCACAAAGGTATGATCACCGAGTTTTAATCTTTTTACCTTCAAGGGCGCTTCGCTTTTCTTTCTTCCATCGACATATACTGTGGCTCCATCGGGAGCGGTTGTAACATTTGCCGTACCGTTATTTGTTAAAAGAAAAAACAAAAAAACCAAAGCAAGAAGTACGGCCAAAAGCACTATAGAAACCATTTTCTTATCAAAATTCACTTTATCGTTCTCCTTTTAGTATTTTATATATAAGGAAAGCTCCCGCCCTTGTATCTATGCCATCACATCCGCCATTATCCTGAGTTATTATTGCCATATTCATGTGAGTTGCGTCGTACATGTTCATCACGTAGGGGCTTCCGTCGGGACTACCGTAGCACCTGGCACGTCCATTGTATCCAAAGAAGGCGTCCTTTACAATGTCGTCGGTCGGGTTTTCGCTCACGACACCACCATTTTTACCAATTAAAACCTCAGCTGCCTTGTCGGCCGATTCTTGTAATGAGCTGAATTTCATATTTCCTTGGTCTGGTTCTTCGGTTCCGATTGGTCGCCCGCTAATGACAGACCCATTTGGATTAAACCCGCCCTCACGAAAATGTATAGCGGCAAGAGTTTGCCATGGGATGCCATATTTTGCGGCAGAAGAAGTATAAACAGGACAGTTTTGGACCATATCGTTTTCTTCCTGTTCTGATACATACTCTCTTGGGAAGTTTACCGGGCCGCAGCTGCCGCCAGAGCATTTCAAAACGTTTATGAGCTCCTTATCTTTTAGGAAGACATCAAGCACCGCTTGATATTTTTTCTTTATTGCTGCTGCGTCAAGACCAATCTCTCCTGAACCTAGGACGGGGTTTAGCTTGTTATACTTTGCTACGAAGTCGTCAATATTTCTGATGCCCGGGTCATTTATGTAGGTGTACCAAATTCGTTTGGCCTGATCATCCAACATATCTCTATTGTATTCATGTTTGGCATTGTACTGATACCATTTATTTCCATCAGAACTGGTGCAAACCGGATTGTTTGCAGTTGGTGTCTGGCCCCATGGGTTGCCGCATTCTAAAGCCGCTTTACCCGAGGAAGCCATCCCAGACTTTACGCTTGCTATAGCAAGCATGAAGATAGGACTGACTTTATTAGCCTCGGCAATCTGCAGTATGGCAGTTCCCGGATCAGGCTGTCCGTTATGATTCTTAATATCTAGAAATTTAGAGTTAGGGGTACTGGCGATGTATTTATTCATCGCTGCAGCAAGCTTTGCTTTATTTTCGTTCAATATTTTTTGCTCTGGCTTGTCTGTGTCAAGCTTCCTATCCTTTATCGCCAAATCCCACGGTCCGGAGCAGGCTGACCGAGGATTTAAGGTTGGACAGGTATCTATTTTTTTTCTTAATGCAAACACGGATTGGCTGGATAGAAGAAATAAAAACGAGAAAAGAACGGCTATGGCAAAAATCAGCTCTCTATCAACTCCCTTTTTTATGTGTTTTTTAAGCATTCTATAAAACATATTATTTAGTTATCCATGTAATTTTTAGGCTTTTGGGGTCTTTTACTCCGTGATCAGAGAACCATTTGTAAACTTCTTCCTTTGCTTTGGCTTGGGCGTACTTATTAATATAAACGTTTATCTTGCCATTATCAAAAGGAGTATCAATATAGAAAGTTCCGCCTTCATGTGGTAAATCTTTTTCATAAGGAAATTGCTCTTGGAATTTTTTCAGGCTTTCCTTTGCCTTTTCTACATCCATATTACCTGCTTTCGGGAAAATATAACCAGACAAGACCTCAAGGTTATAGTGCAGGGAAGCCCCCCTACTGTTTAGCGAGGATACTGTAAAAGTTTCATTTATTGTTTTTCGGCCTTCTTTGGAAAGTTCTATTTTATATTTTCCTGGTTTAAGCTTTATTTTGGCAGGCGTTTTGCCTTCTGTTTCACCTGATATTTTGTATGTAACGCCGGGAGTATTGGTGGAAATGATTACATCTCTTTTCTGAGTTCGGGTTATAACAAAACCAATTAAGAAAATGGCAATAATAAGGGATATGCCCACTATAAATATCCTTTTATTGGAACTAGTGAACATAAACACCCCATCCTCCCCAATTAAAGCTACCTTCAGGAATCCATGCGTGGCTGCCGAACCAATAAGGTATGGGGTCATTAATCAGCAGATTGCCGTCTTTATAGCCCATCAAAACCACTATATGTCCATAACCAGCATACCAAGAATTAACGATAATAGGAACCGGCTTGCCTGTCTTTGAGCCGTCTAAATATGATTTAATTTCGTTCCAATCACCCAAAGGAGTGCCGCCCATAGTTCCTCCGCTCAGCTGGCTTGCGATTGCTCCCGGCATGCCGTGTGATATCCCGGCGTTACAGTCGTAGTATCCTCCTGCCATTGCAGCAGCAATATCGTTAGGATTAGTGTTTTTCCCGTACCAACTTAGGACCATAGCAGTAGAGGCTACGCCGCATCCACCCGAGCTTATTTGCTCACAGCCACCAGGACCTATCCGCGTCCCGGCGTAAGCGCCATCAGTTTGTGCAAAGTATGGAATATCTGGAAAGCCTTCAGCCGTATATCCTCCGGGAGTTCCGCCGCCGGTTGAGTTGTTGCTTCCGGACGTATAGCACTGGTCTGGAAGCCCCATAAGAATCTTGTACCAGGTTACTGCGCCATAACCTTTGTTATGAACCTGACTTACCATCCATACTCCAGCATCCCAAACTGCACCGCCGAATGTAGATAGCTGACTTATGACTGGAATGCTTTTCATGATGTCCCATAGTGCGGGTGGCTGGACTAGCCCTTGCTGTTGAATGTTGAAGGTTAGCCAGTCATCATCCCAGGCTGTTGCGATGAGGTCTGCCCCACTGTAACAATTTTGATGGGTTTTTAGGTCGCAGCAACCCTTTCCAGTTGAAGCGTCACATTTATCATTGCTAAAATTTTTCTCAAAACAAAATTTGTCTTTCTGCTCACCGGTCATTTTGTCATATCCGGGGATTTGCATGCTCCAATCCTTTTGATCGGCGGCAAATCTACACCTGTAGTTAGACATTATACTGAGCGCCGCCGATGCATTGCCATCATTCTGATCGCTCGTTTTTTTCGCTCCTGTGGCCGTTGTGCCTTTCGGCTCTTCGGGGGTCATGACACCATTAATAACGTCTGGGGTCACGGTGTTTATGGTATTGCCGTCTTTGTCTAGGACAAGATCTCCGGTCGTTTTGTCGCGCAATCGGTTTGCTAGCTGTACATCTCTCCCAATATCTCTGAGAGCGTCTAAACTTGTGAGCCTATCTTTACGTAAGTCATCATCTTCGCCATGTTCATATTGCCTGTAATCAACGGCGGCAAGTATTTCCCATGGAACATTTGTCTCCTCCTCGACTTTTTTGGCGGCGGATACATAACAAGGATTATCGCCGTTCTGATTATTCGCAGCGTTTTTATAGTTAAACTTCTGGTTTGGTTCTCCGCTACCATTGGGGCTTAGAACATTTAATGATAGATCTGGCAGCCGAATATTGCTTCTGCCGGCTTCAGGTTGTGGACAGGCATTGCCTGCATCACCAAAGGCACCGGCTATTATCGCGATAAGGAAAAGTATTATGGCCCCCGAAAGAAAGGATGGTATGCCGCTGCAAGCGCAACAGCCTAGTATTATTCTTTTACCCCACTTGCTTTTCAAGAGCTTTATAAGGTCAGGGATTGCTAGGATTAAACCAATGCCGGCCGTTGCTACACCTAAAGCGGCTTCTGCCCCTAACCTAGCTCCAGCCGAGACAGCAGCTCTTTTTACGGCAGCCTTTTCGGCGGCTCGAGCAGCGTCCTTTTCGGCTAAATGTGCAGCCTCTCGCTCGGCTCCTTTTGCTGCCTGTTTTTCTGCCTGCCCCTCGGCTCCTTCAGCGCTCTTAGACTTGCCTCCCTTTCGGTGCTCTTTTAGATTCTTCCAATCTTCATCAATGCCTCTGACAGTATCCTTGGCTTGGCCAATAGTGTCTTGAAGACTGTCGCCATCACCTTCACCATCTTCATAGCCAGGGTCATCATCTAAGTCCTCTTCGTCTATATCGTCCCACATTTAACTTTCCTCGTTCCTTTTTCTTATCTGCTCAGGATTTGTAGTTACTAAAGTATCTTCTTTTTGAGAACTGATGATTTGGATAATGGCATGGTTAAGTCCCGCAACAAAGAGACCTTCTCCGGGGCTGCATTGCAAAAGATAGTTTTTCTCTGAGTCTGTTAAGTCAAATATTTCCTGAATCAGATCAATCTGGGAAGGATGTTGTTTTAAGAGGAGCGCCATCGAAGCGTTGCTTATCAGTGGTTTCCCAAACTCTGACTTTAAAAAATCGCCTATGTCTTGTCCGATAGTTGTGAGCCCTAAGTAGTATTTCCTGCCTCTTTTGGCGATAGAGTAGAGAAACTGTGCGGAGTCTTCATATTTCATCATGGTCCATGCCTCATCAACAGCTAGAATTCTTTTTTTCTTGTCGCTCTTTACCTTGTTCCAAATAAAGTTAAGGATAGAGTACATGGCGATTGGCCTTAAGTCTTCTTCAAGGTCGCGGATTGAAAAGCAAACCATACGGTTGCTAAGAGAAATATTTGTGAAGTCGTTGAAAAGACCGGCAAAACTCCCGTCGGTAAATTTACCAAGACGAAGAGCCATGTTCTCGCCGCCATTGATACTTTCCAAAATGTTTTTAAGGTCGGACATGAGAGGAGGAGTTAAGTGATGAGTGCTTGGGTCCTCAGTAATTCCCTTAGCCGCATATGTTTCGACAAGAGCTCGGTCGATGATATTGCTTTCCACATCAGTGAGCTGTCCCATCATTACGCGAAGAAGCCCTGTAAGAATGATGATATTGCTCCTGAGCGCCTCTTTTTGATCATCATAATCAGTTAGGTTTTGGGGCAAATCAAAAGGATTTACAACTTCTTTTGAGTTTAAATTGATGTTTATGTATGAACCACCGACAGCCTGACAAAGGGGCTCGAACTCTTTCTCGGGGTCGATTACTATGACGTCAGCATCGAACATAAGCTGTCTCAAAATTTCAATCTTTACAGCATATGATTTACCGGCACCGGATGAAGCCAGGACGATGGAGTTATAGTTTTGAAGCTTAAATCTATCAAAGATAATCAAGCTATTAATTGTTTTGTTGGCGCCATAGAGAATACCCTCATTTTGAGTTAATGTGGACGAAACGAAAGGAAAGGATACCGATACGGCCTCGGTGTCCATATTTCGGCTCACCATCAGCTGGTCGGTTCCCATAGGAAGAGTTGAGTTAAATCCCTGTTCCATTTGCAATGATGCGTGCTTGGTAAACACCATCTCTGTGCCCATCATGTTCTCGAGTATTTTGGTGCATTCATTTAACTGTTCAAGAGAGTCTTCATAAATAGTGATATATAACCCTTGCTTAAACATTTTTGCTTGTCCGGTAACTATCTTGTCCCGAAGTTCTTCAATATCCCCGTAGGTAGCTTCGAGGGTCGGGTTTCTAGCAAGGCCTTTTTCAGCCTCCATATACAAAGCAGATTCTACCTGTGAGGATTTGGCTCTAAGCTTTTTTGCCATTTCCTCTGTTGGTTCTGGATAAATGAAAATTGTGAGGTCCAAAACGATATCGATATTTATTATGGGTGATATCCATCCAGGATACAAAAATCGAGGATACTCGTAAACGAAAAGGGTTCTAGCAAAGGTGTTACCTAGCTTCACATAGTTAAATGCAATTTCAAATGAGGAGGGAGAAATAAGATCCCGAATGGTAGAAACGCCTTGCTGAAATGCCTGGGCCTGTTTCATCTGAAGCATTTCTTCAGGAGTTGGCGCTGCTTTCTTTTTTATAAGCTTATTGATTAACATGATCCCTCATTGTGATATACTTTGCTCCGATTGCATTAAGGTTTTTTATATGTTCGTGTCCCGCGGTTTCCGGATTATAGCAAGCATAGAAAAGTTCTATTAATGCCTCGGTTGGCAGGTTAGAAGCCTTTAGTCCGATACTGCCTAAAAGTGAGGCGACTATTTGCACCCTCTGAGACAGCTGTTCGTGGTTCATTGTGTAGTTCTTTGAATCTTGCGCAGGTCCAGTAGTTTGGCCTCCCATACCAAAGAATGAAAGAACACCCTTTGAACCTTCTGTCACAACATTGGGGAAAAAGGGAATAATGACGAAGAACCTTTTGTCCATGACATTTACGTTGACTAGAATCTCCTTCAAAAATTTAATGTATTCATTTGTCTGGTCTTTTAAGAGTCCCGGCGGTTGTTTTGTGGCCGCATCTTCCAAAGATGCTAAATATGAAGTTAGATCTACTTTTCTGGACTGGACCACTATTTGTATAGGAAACTCAACCGAGTTTAGGGCATTTTGATAAGATCTGATGAAGATC
>JAKANV010000083.1 GCA_021823605.1 bacterium
TGCTGATTTTCCACGTATGGCGTAATCTTTGCCTCAAAGTTTGCCGGAAACGGAAAACTTGCTTTGCCGGTCACCTTTATAGAGTCCTTGTCTTTCTCTGAATGGATATTTTGTATGACTGAACTGCAGCATTCGTTCAGAAAAAGATTAAAGTCAGAAAATTCTACGATTATCTTATTATTTTGAACTTTAAAATCAGCTTTTTTTGTTGTCTGTGTCTCAGGTGATTTCTTACTTTGCAAAAAAGAGATGGCGGGAAGCTGTATCCCTCTCGTAACAATAATTATTCCTGAGAGTATAAAGATTATTGCTAAAAAGATTAGAACGGGTTTTTTAATCCCTGGTTTCATAACTAAAAGCTTATTGAGTCACCCCTGGTGTCTATGACTTCCCAGTCTTGTGCGATATCATCCCATGTGAAAGCCTCGACTTTACTAGTAAACTCAGTATCTGAAACCACATATTCTGTCAGTGCTTTTCCGGCCTGAGTTTTGTGATAATGAGATTTTTTGTCTATAATAACCGGTCTCTTGGTTTTGGTGACCATCATTTTCCCCATTGGCCCGTCGAAAACGATAATTTCTTTTTCTCCCTTTATTTCATTCCCGAGATCGTCCGTCATAATGTCCGGCTTGCTTTTTTCTTCGATAATTCCAAATTTTTCTCTAACGTTTTCTTTTAAGTCTTCCCATTTATCGTCAGTCATATCATCTCCTATCTAAATGTCATAAATACCGCGACGATTACCATGATAATTGCTGTTAGCACGATGGACATAATCATCAAGTCATACTCTTTGGTGTAGCCGCTTTCCTGGGTCACTATTCTTCCCAAGCTCTGCGCTTCTTTTTTTATTTCTTCTTCAGCTTTTTTCATTGATTCAAACTTTGGGTGGTCAGCTTTCTTTGTTCCACTTGGCCTGATGTCATTCATTATTTTGTTGGCTGAGTTTTGATGTGTATGTGGTCTTTCAACTTTCTTTTGTGGCGTTGGGTTCGGCTTTTGTGAAGTCACAGCTTTATTCTTACTTAAAATATCTATAACTTCTTCGCTCGCTTGGGCTAACTTTTTATCATCGTTTAAAGTTTCTTCATCAAGTGAATCCTTGGCTTTATCGGAAAGTATGTCGAGGAGAATCGCGCTTCCTTCCAAATCATCTTTGTTAACGTCCGCAATCTTCATTTCTCTGGCCATATCCCTGATTTCCGGATCAATTTCTTTCGGTGGCTCTGTAATCTGCTCGGTGCGAATTCCATTGTCTGTTGCCTCAATCTTTGGCATTTTATGTTTTGGCAGCTCATCATCACCGACTTTTTTATCAGAAAGAACAGTCGAACAACTGGCGCAGTAAGTTTTTCCTGCTATTGTTATGGTCTCTTGTTCTTTTTTGCAATGATTACAGTACATTTCCCTCCTTGGGTATTAAAACGGAATGTCTTCGTTTGTTAACTCGTCTAAATAAGGTGAGCGGTAAAACTCTACTCCGAGGTGCCGGTTGTATTCGGTAAATTGTACACCCTCTTCGCTTTTCTGAATTGTATTATATGCCGGATTGATTTTAAATGATGCATAGTCTAAATAGCTCAATGCTACAGCTTCAGCAGTCTTGGGTGGCACAGGACTCCCAAACTCTAGTGTACCATGATGAGAAAGAATCATGTGAAGAACCTCGTCCAGTAAATCTTGTGGCATGTCTTTTGGCGCATGTGATTTGACATATTCTGCACCCATGAAGATATGCCCGAGCATTCTGCCTTCAAATGTCATTGTGATGGTAGTACCGGTTTCATAGTCAAAGACTTTGCCGATGTCATGTACAATAATTCCAGTTATCAAAAGGTCTGCATTAAGTTTTGGATATCTTTTTAAAACCCCGTCTGCCATAGCGAGCATATCCAGAACGTGTTCCTGAATGCCGCCACGATATGCATGATGGACAACGAATGCCGCAGCCGACTCCTTGTACCTTTTTGTGAATTTGTCATCAAAGATATTATCTAGTAGTTTTTTTAAGTGATTGTTTTTTATCTTAGATCTATACTGCCCTATTTCTTTCCACATCTCTTCAATGTCAAAGTTGCTGGTAGCCATAAAGTCATCAGCTTCATACTTCTCTATCTTGCTCAGATTCGTGACCCTAAGTTGTGGCCCATTGAACTCTTCTACAGTAGCAGAAACGCTGACAATGTCTGCTTCTTCCACGGTTTCGCAGTTTTTCATATCATCAGACCAGATTTTTCCTTTGATAAGGCCTGTTTTGTCAGAGAGTGTTATGTCGATATACGGACGATTATTCCTAGTAGCGGTTTTTTTATAATTTTTTACAGCAAATAGTTCGCCAAAAACGCTATCCCCAACCTTTAGATCTTCTACAAATAACTTTTTCATACCATCAATTATAAATACTAAAACGATAACAGTAAACAGTTAACATTAGTATAAAGGTTAATTTCCGATAATTTCTTTTATTTGTGAAAGATATTTTACCCGATCACCGACATCGACTACCGGGAACCTGTATTTTTTAGCTTCTGCAACAATCATTTCATTAAACACAAAAACCCATTCAACCTCCTTGTCTTTAACGCTGTCAGGGTAAGTATCGGCATTGTCCCACAAACCTCGTGTAAAGACGGTTTCGCGAACCCGGGCTCTATCAGAATCAATTAAAAAAATAGGAATAATCTTCTTGTCTTTTTTACTAGTTACTTCGTTTACAAACTTTGGTAGGATTGCCACGCCTTCTATTATGAAAGACTTCCAAACATAATCACCATCGATAAAGGACCTTACCCCCTTCCAAACATCTTCACCCTCGAGGCATTGATGGTCAGCAATTTCTTTTGCAGTATGACCATTTAAATATTTCTCAGCATCTACTTCTCCCGAAGATTCATCAATATCGAAAAGACGCGGATAATCCTCTTTCCTGACTATTTTCCTCATTTGTGACCTGATAGTATCTGTCGAAATCCATGGCATATTTAAAGTTTCGGCAATTTTTCTAGCCGTATAGCTTTTACCAGCGGTTGGTGAACCACCTATCAAAATAATCTTATCCATAGGCAAATTATACCAGAATATTGATTGATTTTAAATTGATACCTACTTCCAAAGAGAACTTTTTTTGTAATCGTCGAGGTTTTCGAGGGCGAGGCCTGTGCCT
>JAKANV010000084.1 GCA_021823605.1 bacterium
GAGAAAGTCAGCGCTCGCACGGATTTCTTTTGAACAGCTTTTCAGTGCTTTCTTGCATTCTTCGCTAAATTTAGATGGCTCGACCTTAAGATCCGTCCCAATCTCGAATGCGTCATGACCAACTAAACATTTCAGATTCGCTTCAAGTTGATTCAAGAAGGTACTTTCGTCGATGGGGATCTTGGTTGTTATTATTGGTTGCCGCTGCTTTTGTATATGAGCAGACTTTATTACATATACATTTTGCGAGTGATATCCTCAGGTCAACTCCTTGGTATAAAGGCTATATGCTAGAACTTATCCCATTTCTGATTTTGCAAAGTATTTTGCACTGGTTTACACTAGGACATTTCTATCCCGAAAAAAGAAATGGAAATATCGTATGGCTTTTAATAATGCCAATAATCTTTTTATATGTTTATTGTCTTTTTGAGCTATTTCTTTTTGCACTTGTTTCTTCTTCAATTAGATAGTAAGCAATGTCGGATTGAATCGCCCCGACTTTCCTGGAGGCTCTGAATCACCCCGGGTTTACCGGAGGCTCGTTTGTTTGGGTAACTTGTAAAAGTTAACCTCTCACCTGACACCCCGGCCAGCTAAAAGCGGCCATCCGCCCTCTTTGAGATAAAATTGTTTCGCCAAGAATCAATCAATCTCAGAAAGGGACAAAAGATGACCGCAAAAGAGAAGGTAGCACACCGCAAGCTCTCAATGCTACAGCTGGCCGAGAAACTACGGAATGTATCGGAAGCCTGCCGGATCATGGGCTATTCCCGTCAGCAGTTCTACGAGATCAAAAGATCGTTCCAGGAGCATGGTTTCGACGGACTTCTCGACAAGCCTCCGATTCCCAATACGGTACCGACCAAAACGCCGCCAGAGATTGAGAAGAAGGTGATCGACATGTCCATCGAACATCCCTCCTGGGGCCAGCAGCGTATCGCCGATGAGCTGGTCCTGGTAAACGTCCAGCTGGCGCCGGTAACAGTGAGAAACATCTGGCTCAGACACGATCTACAGACCCGCTATAAGCGCCTGCTGAAGCTGGAGGAGAAGACCGCCGGCAAAAAGGTGAAGCTCACCGAGGAGCAGATCCGCCTGCTGGAGAAACATAACCCCGAGTTTAAAGAGCGCCACGTAGAGAGTCCGCATCCGGGCTATCTAATCAGCCAGGATACCTTCTTCGTCGGCGTGATGAAGGGAGTCGGCAGGATCTACCTGCAGGCGGCGGTGGATACGTTTTGCTCGCTGGCGTTCGGCAAGCTCTACACGGCCAAGATCCCCATCACCGCCGCTGATCTACTCAACGACCGGGTGCTGCCGTTTTATGAGGAGGAAGGCGTCTGCGTAAACGCGATCCTCACCGACCGGGGTACCGAGTTTAGGAAGATGACAATGAATTTGGTTTCAGTGGAAAGCGTGGCAGTCCTCTCCCCAAACAGACTTCAAGTGCCGTTCGCGTGCAAAGAGTAAAATCCGAAAAAGCTTGAAAGTTCGAACCCGGTTTGCTGTCGGGATTTCACAAACAAACAAATGGCTTAAGAAAGCCATTTCTGAGTGGTAAATGGTTGGTGGCCCTTACCGGCGCCCTATTCGAACTTATATATCTTGAATCTGCTTGAAAAAGCGGTATCAGAGATTTTCGCTTA
The DNA here is from genome assembly GCA_021823605.1 of bacterium. Lineage (GTDB taxonomy): Bacteria > Patescibacteriota > CPR2 > UBA1875 > JAJYID01 > JAKANV01. The sequence continues at coordinate 1,650 of JAKANV010000084.1, forward strand.
GGACGTTTTAAGGATTTCGTCATCAAAAAGGTCGACTCACAGATCAACAAATTGATTAAATTCATTTGCCTGAATATTCGCTGGGTAATGTAAAAGAGGATAAGAATAGTTCGCGACCCTCAATAGATGGCTAATAATAATATCCCCTTCAGAATCTTTTCAGTTTCCCAGTTGTTAATCGCCTGCAGGATAATCCTTTCCCAGAAACTCCATTAAATCATAGAAGCTCGGTCCTGGATTTTCCATCAAATAATCTTCTAACAGATCGTGCCTCTGTTGAATAATTGAAAATGTGTTGGGCGAATTATTAGACCACCAATCGTAATATTCAGTAAATTTGTTCTTATCGGAAAGGAGACTACCGTCTTGAAAATTCCAATAATTGAAAAACTTATCATTTGGTTCAAACCCATACGATGTAGTTTCGAATAAAAAAGTGCTGTAGTATCCAGGAAAACCTATGCCAGTTTTTCGACATAAAAATGTTGTTTCGAATCACCATTGGCATTGAAGATTTCTCTTTTCGGATTTATTTCATCTAGTTCTTTATATGTTAATTCGCCCAGTAGATAGTATTGGATATTCGGGACAGTATATGCGTCCTCTGCTACAGATGTTTGTGATGGTTTCTGAAGGTATGGGATCTCAGGCTTAAAATCTGCAGTTCTTCTAACGATTGTATAAGCTACTACTTGACCTTGTTGACTAATAAGTTGAAGTACAAACTTTTTTTTGATATAGATCCATTCCGTGTATTTTTTAATCTCGTCTGGAAATGTCCCCTTTGCATATTGACTCGGCAATGATTTATTGATTTCAGGGATACCGAAAATTTCCGTCACCTTATCGAGACTCATCTTATTTCTCAATTTTTTTAAATCATCGTAAGCGTTCTGGTTAGGATCATTTATTTGTAAACCCACTGTAACGGGAATAGCTTCAACTGGAGGAACTCCCGATTTCCCAGATTTTAAATATTCATAACCCTTAGCTAGCAGATAGAGAGAAGTTGGAAGCAAAGCAAGTATTAATGCAACAATCAAACCCGTAACTATGCCGGATAAAATATTACCTGCGTCTTTTTTTATGTATTGAGCAAGCCTTCTTCCAATTTTCTTAATGAAAATGAAAGGTTTGAAATACTTGTGCATTAAGAAAGATTCCCTCCGATGGAAAGTGGAATCCCAATATCGTATATAAATTGTAGTAGGTGTTAAAGCGGTGCGGACGCACATTCCTTTCAAATCAGGACGTTGAGAATCCAAAGAGGAATATTGGAAATGATATTCTTTGTTTCTTTGGGCAAGAACGAACTGTACAAGCCATCAGATATTAATCAACACGCCTTGTTGTCTCTTCTTTTCTTTGATCTTGTATACAGTTCGCACATAGAATCAAGTTCTCAGTTATCCTTATTGGTCAAGTCCTATTTCTGCTGTAAAATTTCATTTCGGGTAGAGCCCAGTTTAACCACCGGTTCATT
>JAKANV010000085.1 GCA_021823605.1 bacterium
GAGTTGCCTTGCTTTACCTTATCTCTCACTGCCGCCATACTGTCACGATAAATAACATTGGACATGGCTTCTGAAACTATCTGCAAGGAGTCGAGAATCGGTACCCCGGATGAAACCAGGCTGGCTAGAGTGCGCGTAATAATAGAAAGGTAAGAAAGGCTTACAAACTTATTTACGATAGGAATACTCAGCTTAAAACGATGCCAGATATACTTTCCGGTCTCGTTAGTTCTTATATAAATTCGGGTTGCGACAAAGATCGCAACCAAAGCCAAAATGACCAACAGGAAATATCTGCCCATAAAATGGCTGAATCCGATCAATATTCTCGTAGGCAAAGGAAGTTGAACGCCAAAGCCTTTGTAAAGACCCTCCATTTGAGGCAAAACAAAAATAAGCAAGCCCGTCACAATCACCACGACTACCGTAGCCAAAATAGCGGGGTAGATAAAAACAGTCCTTATTTTTTTGATTGTTTGATAGTTTTTTTCGTTTTGGTCGGCCATATGTAACAAAACTTCATCGATTTTCCCGCTTGCCTCTCCGGAAGCAATCATATTCACATCTGTTTTATTAAAGGTTTCCGGAAAACCCCCAAAAGCAGTAGACAGGTTGCCGCCCGCTTCAATATCGCGAGTCATCTGTTCAATCATTTTCTTCACGTTTTGTCTCGAAGTCTGTTCCAAGAGTGTCGCAAGCGCTTGCGCTATGGGCAGCCCGGCACCGGTCATGGTCGCAAGCTGCCGCACAAAGAAAACCTTATCTCTTCTTGATATCTTCTTCAAAAAAGAGAAGCTTCCCAGCGAAGAGGGGGAACTTTCTTTGATAGCAACCGGGAAAATCTTTTTTGAGATCAGCAAAGTCGAAGCGGATGATTCCGTTTCCGCCTCTACGGTACCGGTAATCATCTCACCCTGGTGATTTCTGGCTTTGTATGTAAATTCACGCATAATTTCAACCTAATAACTTAAGAACATAAAAACTAAAGAACAGAAGAACTACCTTCTTTTGTCATTCCCGCGAAGGCGGGAATCTCTCCGATGAATAATCTTTGGTGGAAATCTCTAAATCTCATTGTATAAATCCTTCCATTTAGGATTAAATCTGTTTATTAAATTATTTTTCCACTCGCGGTTCCATTTTTTCATTTGTTTTTCCCTGGTGATTGCCTCTTCGATGCTATTTGTTTCTTCAAAGTAAACTAACTTATTAACATTATATTTTTCCGTGAATCCTTGTGATAACTTTTCTTTGTGTTCAAAAATTCTTTTCTTTAAATCAGAAGTTACTCCTATGTATAATACTTTGTTCCCTTGATTGGTTGTCATGTAAACATAATATGATTTCATTGTTTTTTAGATTCCCGCCGGAGTTTTACCCTCGACCCGTTCGGGGGCGGGAATGACAGTGGGTCGCGGGAATGACGGTGGTTGGTTCTTTAGTTATTATGTTTTTCTGTTCTTGTGTTCTTTCATGCTCCCCTTATCCGTGCAGCAATCTCTCAAGCTCCTTCTCGTCAATCGCATAGCCCTTGGCTTCATCAAGTGTAATCCTGCCGGTTTTGATAAGGCTGGCCAATGTCCTGTCCATGGCCTGCATGCCTTCCGACGCGCCGGTTTGAATAACCGCTTCAAGTTGGTGCGTTTTTTGCTCACGAATAATATTTCGGACCGCCGACGTAACAACCAGGATCTCGGCAGCCGCCATTCTGCCGCCTCCGATGGTAGGAATCAATCTTTGCGAGACTATGCCCTGCAAAATGTTTGAAAGCTGGACCCTTATCTGTTGCTGCTGGTGGGGCGGGAAAACATCGATCATTCTATCAACCGACTGGGCGGCATTATTGGTATGCAGGGTTGCAAAAACCAGATGCCCCGTCTCTGCGATTGTGATAGCGGCGGCAATCGTTTCCAGGTCACGCATTTCACCGATCAGCACAACATCCGGATCTTCCCGAAGGACGCTGCGCAGAGCTGCGGCAAATGATCTGGTGTCATAGTGCACCTCTCGTTGCTCGATGATAGACTTGTGGTGGTTATGGGTATATTCTATCGGGTCCTCAACCGTGATGATATGGCATGCCCTCTCCCGGTTTATCTTGTCCACCATGGCAGCCAGAGTTGTCGACTTACCTGAGCCGGTAGGCCCGGTTACAAGGACTAGCCCGCGAGGATACTCAGTGAACTTTTCAACAATTTTTGGCATTCCCAGCTGGGTCAAGTTTCTGATGGTAACGGGAATCAGCCTGAGAGCCAGACCCACATTGCCTTTTTGGTGATAGGCGTTTGCCCTAAATCTCGCCAAATCTCCGTAAGTAAAGGAGAAGTCCACTTCTTTATCGCGATCCAGTATATCCTTTTGGACATCATCCAGGATGGAATAGGTAAGCGCCTGCACATCGGCATCGGTTAAGCCCGGAACTCCATCTATAGCCCTCAGGGCGCCGTCAATACGAAGCATCGGCGGCACACCGACAGTCAGGTGCAGATCGCTGGCATCGCGCTTGATAACTTCTTCCAGGAAATTTTCAATCTTGAGCTTTGTTGTTTTTTCCGCCACTTGGGAACCCTCCTGTTTCTATTCTATAGTTAAAAGTGAAAAGTGAAAAGTGAAAAGTTAAGTTATGAGTTTGAAATTTTTCTTTTACCCCTGAGGCTAGCAATGACTGAGCCCAAAATCTTTGTTAGCTCTTCAGATTCTTTGACAATATCTAGTATCTCCGTTTTTTTATCTGGTGAGGTTTCTATCAATAATAATAACCAAAATTTTGTCTCATTACCACTTTTAAGCGCATGATTTAGAAAATTTGTGAAATCTTTTCTGCTAGAGGCTGCTTGCGCTTCAACAATATTGGCGCCTACACTGGTAGCCGACCTAAGTAACTGGTCTAAAATCACACGTGTTGATTGTTTGCCAGGCAAAGAATCAGCTAAATAAATTATGCTTTTTGCAAAACGAAAAGATCGATTTATTAAGTTTTTCCCAAATTCTTGATTGTTCATAACTTTTAACTTTTAACTTTTAACTTTTAACTTTTAACTTTTCACTTTTAACTTTTAACTTTTAACTTGTAACTAGTAACTAGTCCTATTCTT
>JAKANV010000086.1 GCA_021823605.1 bacterium
GTAGTGTACAAAAGGCAGCCGAGGAAGCTGAACGCCAACGCCCCAAAGGTTTTACAGGGATTAATAAGAATATTCTATTAGTAGAATCTGACATTGATTGGCAAAATGATTTTCTTGCCGTGTTACATAGTAGTCATATTGCAGTTGACGCTTTTTCAACATCATCGCAATTGCATAATCAACTCTCTGAAACAAGAAATTTATATGACCTAGTACTTATTAGCAAGTCTCTGATTTATAGTGATGTAACCGTCCTGGATTTATTAAATGATACCCAGTCTAAAGCAGGAGTAGTTGTTCTTGATCATAATCAAAATTTGCTGTTGCCGAACTTAGTTCAAGATCATGTACTTGCAGATATATTTACATTTGGAGAATCCCGAAGTAATTCGAAAGATGGACTGAAGTTTGATCGGATAAGATTCTTGGAGCGTCTTAAAGCACTGCTCATGAGGGAAAAATATTTATTATTAGAAATAACGCACCCAGATAATAAAACTGCTTCTCTTAGTTCGGTATTGCCATTGAGGCAAGGAGTTACTTACAAAGCCAGTATCACTCTCCAAGACGAACCATCGGAATATTCCTGGCAGATTTTTCCCAATCACGAGGAGATGCTGAGGTTTTTCCTTTATGTAGAGCATATGAAAGTTGAACCAGGGGTTGAGTGGACCTGGAAAATTAATGGAATTGGAAACAGCTGCCCTCCGTTTTTTGTTACGCCAGCGGAATCAGGTCAAAAGAAAATCATGTTAGAAATTTCGCAGGGCTTCCGGCTACTTTGTCGAACCTCCTTTAAAGTGGAAGTGAGGTAGGGACTGCAAGCATGGCAGGAAAAACAATACTCATTGTCGACCCTGAACAAGTGTGGCTAGATGAACTAACAGGGCTTTGGGACAAAAAAGAATTACAAGATATTCGTGGGGGTCTAGAATTTAACGTAATTGCTGTAACAAATTACAATGATGCTTTACATGAATTAGAAAAACAGGAATTTTTACATGTGCTCATTACTGAGATTAATTTGGACAGCGCTGGTATCGATGAGAAAGGCCTTAACTTAATCAATTATGTTAGGAGCAATAGGCCACATACTAAAGTAATTGTACTTTACCGTTTTATAACTATAAAAATAGCGACAATATTAGGAATGGATTATGGATTAGAGCCCGAAAATATCATTGCAAAAAGGGAACAGGTGACCACGGATTATTTTTACTCCCCTCGGGAGTTTTTAGTCAAAATAATTAATACTGCTAATCTTGCGGATGAAAGCCGTCAAATTAGTGGTCCAGATATTTTTGTTGCCATGCCTTTTGCGGACAATTATCAGCCTGTGTTTTTATACATTCAAGAAGTTGCTGGGACTATGAAAAAGGCTTGTGGGACAGCTGGACAAAGATTGGCGCGGGGAACAGATGACGACATCATGAAAGATATTCGTTATGGTATTCAAAACGCCGACATTATTGTTGCAGAACTGAGCGGCAATAACCCAAATGTCTATTTTGAAGTGGGTTTGAGTTACGCTTGGCATAAGAAAGTTGTTTTGATTGCCGAGGAGGGTGAGAAAGGAAAAATCCCGGATATACTTTCTAGGCATAGAATTGTATACTATCAGGCAAAATGGGGTAAGGACATAGCCTTAAAAACGTTGTTATCAGAAAGGCTGAAGGCTGAATTTTCTGACAAGGATAAACCAAAAAACACATCTGCACTTTTAATTCCCAATATGTGCTTTGTCATTACATCACGGACGCGGGATGGACGTTTGATTTACAACAACCTCATTAAAGATATTGTGGATAAAACGAGAATGGATAGCCTTTATTTGTGGGATAAACTTGCATGGCACACTCTCGATGATAGTGAGAACAATAGGCCTGTTTTAATCGAAAGCAAATTAAAGGATGCATGCGTCGTTATAGCTGATTTGTCTGAGAATGATCCTACTGCTTTTTATTTAGCTGGATTAGTTGTTGGATTAGCGAAAAAATACATGTTCCTTTATTGCGAAGACGAAAAAGAGCAGGATATTCCATTTGATATTAGTCATTTAAGTTTATTACGATACTCTAAAAGCGAATTGGAGGAGGCCCGTAATATTTTATACAGTGTACTTCAATCTTTAAGTGAAAGATGTAGAGGAGAATCTGCACAAGAGCCTGATTCCAATACGGGTACGCACCTAGAATCTTTGCAGGAAGGAAGCACAGAAAAAATGCTGTCAAAAGTAAAAGTCTTTCTTAATCATGCGACAGAAGATAAACCGCTTGTTCGGAAACTTTATGCCGAATTAAAAAAATATCCATGGATAGATCCATGGATAGATGAAGAACGACTCTTGCCGGGGCAAGAATTGGAACTAGAAATCGACAAAGCCATGAAAGAGTCGGATGCAGTTCTCGTATGCATCTCCAGCACTTCCGTGAAGAAAACAGGCTATGTTCAGAAAGAAATCCGAAAAGCGGAGGAGCAACAAGACCTTCGACCACGCGGCGTTATTTATATGATTCCTGTTTTGTTGGAATCCTGTAAGGAACAAGTTCCGCCGAATCTTCAAAGTCTTTTTTGGGTGGATATTTCTAACCCTACCAATATTAATTCCATCATTAAAAGTTTAAAAACCTTGAGAAAGTGATGCTTATACATTGTCCTTGAGCTTATATATTTGAAACCCTGCCCTCGCCAGCAGACTCGGAATCAGCTTTACAGTCTCGATATCTTTGACTCGCTCGCTGTCAGGAAGAGAATCCCAATCCACCAAGTCAGGGTGCAATTTTCGGATATCGTCCCGTTTCTCTCCGTATTTCCACCCTTCATGTTTTTTATCCTCGCACCAGCGTTCGTGTTCTATTTTTGCCAACTTAAAGATTTCTTCATTCTTGAACGAGAATTTTTCTTTTCCATAGTCCCGCCAGGGCTTAATGCCGCATCCTATGGCGGCGAGTTTGACGCCGATATGGTCAGCTTGCCGGCGATTGGATCGGGGCGGCAATCGTCGAACTGTTCGGAGCAGTCGCCGCCCTGGAGTAAGAAGCGTTCGCCCCTTTGGGCCTCGGCCAGTTGCTGTGTGAGTGCATCGACCTCCC
>JAKANV010000011.1 GCA_021823605.1 bacterium
ATTGCTTCAACAGTAAACACAGTGATTGGCCAGCGATTAGTTAGAAAGCTTTGTCCGAATTGCCGTGAAAAGTTTACACTTGAACCGCAAATGATTGATAAGGTAATTTCTAACTTTAACCTGAAAAAAGAATTTGTTTTCACAGAGGGAAAAGAAGCGGAAAATAAAAAAATGAAAATGCTGGGGATTAAGGGTAAAGAAGCCGGGGATAAGTCAATTTTGCAGGCTTTACAGGAAAATCCCGAGTTGCTTGATCAGGTTTCAAATGAGTCGGGTCGGGAGCTGCGGCACCAGATATTTGAAACAGAAGCCGAGGAAAAGTCAGTTTCCAAAAAGCAGCCTGGCAAGGCAGCGCTTGAGCTTTATAAGGCAGTCGGTTGCAGCAAATGTGAACAAACCGGCTACAAAGGCAGGATGGGCATTTACGAAGTAATAGAAGTGACTGATGAGATGGGAAGCATGATTGTAAAAAAATCTTCCGAGGACGAGCTTACAAGCGAAGCCAAAAAGAGCGGTTTTATCAGCATGCATCAGGACGGTTTCATAAAGGCGCTTGATGGTACTACAACCATTGAAGAGATAATAAGGGTAACAAAGGAATAATGGCTAAGTTCAACTACACAGGCAAAGATAAAGATGGGAAAATGACAAAAGGCGTCATTGAGGCCGTAAGCCGTGATGAGGCAGCTGTACTTCTGGGGAAAAACAGTGTTACCCCGATAGTAATAACCAAAGACAACAGTTTTGGCGGTAAACTCAAAGGCATTAATCTCTTCGACCATTTTTCTTTGGGTGACAAGATGATGTTTTGTGAGGAAATATCCACCTTAATTAACTCAGGTGTTCCGTTGGCGCAGTCAATCAATATTATAAAAGAGCAATCAAGCAAGGGGACAATGAAGAAAATTGCCGATGGGCTTCTAAAAGATATTGAAGGAGGTCAGTCGTTATCCGGAGCGATGGAGAAGCAAACCAAGTATTTTTCGCCGGTATTTATAAATATGGTCAGAAGCGGTGAAACCGGAGGAACTTTAGATAAGACCTTGAGCGACCTGGCCGAGCAGACCCAAAAGGATCACGAACTAGTCGCCAAGATTAAGGGCGCATTGACATATCCGATAGTTATTTTGACCGCGATGGTCGGGGCAGTGATTTTCCTTATGACAAAGGTAGTGCCTTCTATCGCCGGTCTCTTTGATGAACTCGGAGCTAAACTTCCGCTTACAACTATAATTCTGATAGGGACAAGTCGGGCCATGCTTAAATACGGAGTTTTTATGGCTATTGGAGCAGTGGCAGCTATAGTCGGCATATATTATGCTTTTCAAAAGAACGAGAAGCTCAAATGGGCCCTGCATAAAGTTATTCTAAAGATTCCTATCGTAGGAAAAGTCGCCTTGAAGTTTAACCTAGCCCGATTTTCCAGAACTCTCGGCTCACTTTTAGCAAGCGGTGTTACCGTCCTTGAAGCTTTAGACGTAGTCTCGCGCTCTACTAGAAATGTTGTTTTCTCTGCGGAGGTCCAGAATGTTGCCGAAAAAGTGAAAAATGGAGCACCACTTGCCGATCCGATGAAGCAATCTAAAATATTTCCGATAATGGTTTCGCAGATGGTTGGAGTTGGTGAGGAGACCGGTAATCTCGATAAAATGCTCATAAAAGTTGCCGAGTTCTATGAGCGCCAGATTGAGAACTTTACAAAAAACATATCAAGTATCATTGAACCAGTCATAATGATAGTAGTCGGAATTGCTATTGGTTTCATTGTTATCTCCATTATTACCCCCATTTATCAGGCAACACAAAACATCAAATAGTGTATTTGTCATTGACAAGCATTTAAGCATAAACATATAATTACAGCACAAACGAATATAAAGACCCGAGGAGGGCGGGAAGGAGGTGAAAAATGTTAAAGAAGCTACAGAATAAACAAGGTTTTACATTAATCGAGCTTTTGATAGTCGTTGTTATCTTGGGTATCCTTATCTTAATCGTTATCGGCGCAACAAGCGGTAACAAAGCAAAGGCCAACGATGCGAAGAGAAATGCGGATCTTTCAAGAATCCAAACTGCACTTGAGGATTGTTTTACTGACAACAGTAATTCATATCCGGCAAGTTTGGCTAACACATGTGTTCAGAGTAAATTCGACAACAACACTCTTCCTACAGATCCAAAGAGTAATGCTGCATATACTTACTCACAAACCGCATCTTCTGACTACACTCTAATTGCTCATAAGGATGACGGTACAACCGTTCTAACTACTCTTCACAACAAACAGTAGTAGAGTCATAAAAAACAGTTCCTTTAAACGGGGCTGTTTTTTATTCTCAAAATGTTTATAATTGGAGTATGCGGAGGGCATTACTAAAAAATCAAAAAGGAGTGACCTTGATGGAGGTTATTATTTTAGTTATTGTTTTATCCCTCTTTATAGTCACTTTGCTTCCTATGATTACCGATAATATGGTTCAGAACGCACAGTCAAAAACCAGATTAGCAGCCTATGAAGCGGCTCATAAGGAAATAGAAGGCTTAAGAAATACGCCTTTTGATTCCTTGTCTAGCGGAAGCTTTGCGACACCGTCTGTATCAAAAGGCAGCGGTCAGGTAACAATTACAAATGATATTAACGGCGATGGTACGGCGGAAGACAATATTGTAAAAGCCAAGGTCGATGTTAACTTTACCGAGAAAAACAAAACAGAAACAGTCACTTTAACTACTTTGATAGCAAAATGAAAAATATATTAAAGCATAATGGGGGGTTCACTCTTATCGAGGTAACGATATCTCTGGTTATTATCGCCATGATGGTAGTGGTGCTTGGTGACATGTATATGAATGGGACGATTTCCTCAGGCAAAGAAATGCGAAAGTCGAAACTGCAGGTGGACGCCAAGAGTGTCTTGGAAGGAATTAACGAAAATGTTAAGCTGAGTGCCAAGATGGAAGCGTCGTATGGGGACTATACTGGCGGTGCGACAACATTAATCCTAGATATTCCAGCTATCGATAGCTCAAACAACTTTTTATACACCGGCTCTCAGAAAATCTACGATCATGTCATCTATTATTTAGACGGGAACAATCTTCATAAGCATGTGTTATCAGATAATGCTAGCAGCAGACTTCATGGACAAAATAACTCCGACCAGATAATCTTAAATAATGTAAGCTCACTTACATTTTCTTATAATCCGGCATTGCCGGGCAGTACAACGGTGGCTACTAACCTAACTATACAAAGTAGCGGTCAGGGTACTACTCAGTCGGTCAATGTTACTTCTGAGGCAAAGAGGAGGAATAATGAATAGCCTTAAACACATCAGAAACAATCATGGTTCGATAATTGCGGTTTTTGTGATAATGATGACAGTTTTGTCTACTTTTCTTTTGGCAGCATACGCTCTTTCACTTGAGAATAGGCTTTCTATAGCCAGGTCTTATCAGAAAAATATTGCTTTGAACATTGCTGAAGCCGGTATCAACAAAGCTTTGTGGGAACTAAAGGGCCATAACCTTTCCTATACGGGTGAAACCTCTAACTCGTCTGTCTCTGGCGGGCAGTTTGATGTAATAGTTGCTCCAATCGACCCGGGCAACAAATATATTACAGCTACCGCATATGTTCCATCGAAGGCAAACCCCAAGTTTAAAAAGGCTATAAAGGTGAAGATTAGTGATAAGCCGGTGACGGAGAATGCCTCTTTTAACTATGCAATCCAAGCCGGAAGCGGAGGAATCTCTGTTACCGGTAACGCAGACGTTCACGGCAGTATGTATTCAAACGGAGGAATCAATGTTTCTGCCTCGGCGGCGAATATTGAGGATCCAGGCAATGTTTGGGCTGTTGGTAGTATCTCAGATACCCATAATGCTATTCATGGGACTAAAACTTCTCCCGCCAGCCCGGTAGAGTTACCTCAGATTAATCTAGATACATGGAAAAGTCTAGCCCAGGCGGGAGGGACTATCTCGGGTAACTATTCGCCTCCATCTAGCGGGACTTATACCGACCTTGGTCCAAAGGAGATCACGGGGGATTTGGATATGACAAGTGCAAATCAAAAAATCAATTTAAAAGGTCCGCTCTATATCCATGGTAATCTTTCTATAAGCGGCGGTTACTGGAAGATTGACGATTCTTTGGGTTCAAGCGGAACAATAGTGATTGTAGATGGCACTATTAGTATTACTGCAGGTGCAAATAAATCAGACTTCAGGGGTAACTCTGGTGGTGCTTATCTGCTATTTATCTCAACCAGTACGGCAAATACGGAGGGAAACTCAGCAATAAGTTATACCGGAGGAGCAAACGCAGAAGAACTGGCACTTTATGCATATAATGGTTCTATGAAATTCTCGGGTTCAGGCGATATAGTGGCTATGACCGGCCAAACGCTATTCCTTTCAGGTGGCGGAGAGATACACTATAAGTCGGGGCTTGCATCTACCAGCTTTGCCGGTGGACCTGGCGGAACATGGACGATTAAAGAGTGGCAGGAGATTACGCCGCCATAATAATCATTTACCAAATGTAGCTTATTCCCTATAATCATTAGTAGCATAAGGAGGGAGATTTTTGCCGAAACAAGACCTTATATACAAACAGAAAGATTGTTTGGGCCTGGATATTGGTGCCAGCTCTGTTAAAATTGTCCAACTAAAGAAAAAGAAGTCCCTCACCAAGCTTGTCGGTTATCAGTCTCGGGTGTTACCTGAGAATATTGTTATTGAAGGAATTATTTCTGATCACGAAAAAATGACCAAGATAGTCAAAGAGATGATGTCCGAAACAAGAGAAGGGAAGTTTACGGCTGAGAAAGTGATTGCCTCTATTCCTGATACGAATGTTTTCACCAGGGTGTTACAGTTGCCAAAAATTTCTGACAAAGAGCTTAAAGAAGCCGTGATGTGGGAAGCAGACCAGTCAGTGCCGATGGCATTAACCGATCTTGTAGTAGATTATCAGGTTTTAGGACCATCTACTGATAAAGAGGATATGAATGACATCCTGCTTGTGGCGGCACCGCTTGCCATTGTGAACTCATATGTTCAGCTTTTTAATATGCTTGGCTTCCAGATTGAAGCCATAGAAACAAGCTTGGCATCGGTACTTCGGGCTCTTGTTTCAAATAAAGATCACGAGGAGGTCATGCTGGTGGCAGACATCGGTGCCAAATCCACCAATCTTGGTTTTTATGACCACACACTCAGGCTTTCTGATAGTTTGGATACCGGCGGCGGTTCATTTACATCATTAATTGCTTCCAGCTTAAGTCTAGACGAGAAAGCGGCTGAGAAACTTAAAACTACCTCGGGTCTAAAAGATGATAAGGTAAAAAATGCGCTAAAAGATACACTGGAGTCGCTGAGTAATGAGATGCAAAAGGTTATAAGATATCATGACGAGAGATTTGAGAAAAAGACGGCCAAGGTGATTCTCTGCGGGGGCTCTTCAAACCTAATTGGTCTGACAGAATATTTGGCAGACAAACTAAAAATTGAAGTCAAAGTAGGAAACCCGTGGGTGAATATTGACACTTATCCTCTAAAACCTGTGCCGAAATCTGAAGCGCCGGCCTTTGCTAACGCCATTGGCCTTTCGCTGCGCGGAATGGAGGATCTCTAACATGATTACCATAAACCTATTGCCAGAAGAGTTAAGAGAAAATATTACCTTCTCAAAAAAGAACAGAAAGCTCTTAAAAATAGTGAAAGCAGGTGTGATACTCTGCGGGCTTTTGCTTATTTCACTGGTATTCTGCGGAGTGTTTCTGGAAAGCAGCAACAGGTTTTTCTTAGCTAGCATCAGTGAGAGTGAAAAAACAATAAGCGGTTATCAGCCAGTGGTGGATGAGGCAAAAAGCCTAAAAGATAAGGTGAAAATTGTTCAGAAAATCAAAGGGAGCTATCAGTATTGGTCGAAATTCGACTATATCTTAAGTAAAAACACTCCTGCAGGGATGTATCTGAGTACTTTGGAGACTCAAAGCGGGCAGCTAAAGATTACCGGTTTTTCAAAATCAAAGAACGACGTTGGAATGTTCCGCGATGCCCTTGAGAAGTCAGACGCTTTTTCAAATGTCAGCGTTGATTCCATCAAAGAAGTTTCTGACCCAGGGAATCAGGCATCTACTGTAAATAATTTCGTAATGAGCATGAAAATAGAGAAAAATGCTACAAGTAAGGGGACAAAATGAAAAAAGATCATGGCCTAGATGCGAAATCATTCAACAAACTGCTATATATTTCATTTGGTGTAGTTATATTTTTGACTCTTGGCATAAGCGCATTCTTAGTTTATTTCTTAAACAACCTGAGTGAGCAGATCAGTAAGAATAAATATACATCCATAAACAATAATAAAAAAGTAGAGGCTCTTACCAATCTGGAAAAGGATTATAAATCGATGAAGTCAGAGTCGGATATGCTAGACGCGTACCTGCCGGAGCAAAAAGAAGTTTCCAGTATTTTAAAAGATTTGGAGAATATGGCTGGTAAAAATGGATTATCATTTAGCTCCTACCAAGTTGGCGGTACGGTGACGAAAACAACCAACACAACAACGGCCAAAGTAAACACTGGTGATGTTCAGATTCAAAATATAGGAGGCAATACAGTATTTCCATTCAAGATTGTCGTGAAGGGTAGTTTCGCCAAGATTGATGCTATGATAAAAGACATAGAAGCATATAGCCGTCTGACCGAAATAAAAGAGATTAAATATAATAAAGATACCACTGCTCCTGGTGATATTGTTGAAGCTTCATTAACAGTTAATGCTTATTTAAAAAAATGAAAAAGATAGAGTTACACAAACCCAATATAGATATATCCAAGAAACTGCCATACATTTTGGTTGGAGCATCACTGGTCATTGGTGTCTTTATCGTTATTTTTGCGTATTATCTTTTTAATCGTAACCCTGATAACAGCTTTGTTCTGGGGGCTCAGTCGGATATCGATAATATCTCAATCAAATTTGATAAGAAAAGTGCATACAATCTCTTCGACTCTTCGTATGACATTTCAAACATAAAAGATCCGGGGTTCCCGGGCAAGAATCCATTCCAGGGATTTTAAATGCAGTTGTCTGAGTTTGATTTTGTACTGCCGGAAGGTTTGATTGCAACTCATCCGGCGGAACCAAGAGATACGGCCAAACTTTTGGTTGCAAACAGGGATTCGGGCGAAATAATCCATTCGCATTTCTATAATCTATCGGATTTTTTGCGTGAGGATGATTTTCTTGTGTTTAACAAATCAAGGGTTATCCCGGCTCGGCTATTTGGTCGCCTTGGAGGCAAAAATATCGAGATATTGCTGACAAAAAGCATCAGTCAGTGCACTTGGGAAGTGATGGCGAAGCCGGGGAAAAGGCTAAAAAACGGGTCTCGGATTCAGTTTAAAAGCCAACTATCGGCAGAAGTTTTTGCTGCTTCAGATGGAGTATTCAGGCTCAAATTCAGTCTTAAGGGCGACGAACTCTGGGAAGAGATTGATAAAATCGGTGAGATGCCACTTCCACCATACATTTTAAAGGCAAGGTGCGAGAAACATGATGAAGATGTAGACAAAAAAGATTATCAGACAGTGTTTGCCGAAAAACCAGGCTCAGTGGCTGCACCCACAGCGGGATTGCATTTTACAGATGAACTAATAAAGAAAATTAAGGCAAAGGGTTGTGATGTCGGTTTTGTCGACCTTCATGTAGGGCTTGGAACATTTGAGCCAATACGGACAGAGAACATTGAAGATCACAAAATACACAGTGAATATTTTGAATTGTCACAAGATTTGGTGGATAAATTAAATATAGCTAAGAAAGAGGGTCGAAGAATCATCGCTGTCGGGACAACAACGGTTAGAGTCTTGGAGTCATGCCAGGAAAATGGGGTTTTAAGTCCTCAGTCAGGTGAGACAAACATTTACATCTACCCCGGTTACAAATTCGGTTTTGTCGACGGGATGATTACTAACTTTCATTTACCGAAGTCCTCATTGCTTCTTCTGGTCAGTGCGTTCTATTCAAAGAAAAAAATCCTTGAAATCTATAATGAAGCAATTCAAAAAGATTACCGTTTTTATTCCTATGGTGATGGGATGCTTTTATTATAATCTTTATACTAGGCTTTGGAGTACGTGCTGCAAAAAGACCAAGAATTTTTGGAACAGAGCTAGGAGCAGGCTAAAGACAGAGAGTAACTGTACGAATATCCCCGATGCTTGGTCAGTAATTGTTTTTAAAGAATTTAAGTCCATTGGCGCTATTATAAATCAAGTTTTTCTTATCTACCAGTAAAATATTTAAGCTTAAAAAATAAACTGTTTTATTTTTTCGTAAAGCCTGTATCATAAGCATATGAATAACGTTTTAACCAAAAGCAAAGTACATATTGACGAGTACAAAGGAGTCATCAGTGACTCTCTTTTTGATGAGATTAATGAACTAGCCAAAAAGCTAAAAGATATTAGGGTTTGTCATGTAAATGCGACTTCATATGGCGGAGGTGTTTCAGAAATTCTTCACAAGGAAATACCTATGGCGAGGGACCTGGGTTTGCATTTTGATTGGCAGACTATTAGCGGCCATTCAGATTTTTTTGACGTTACAAAAAAGATTCACAATGCTCTGCAGGGTGATCCGCTTGAAATCTCAAAAAAAGAGTGGGAAATATATGCTGCCTGCAATTTGGATCAGACCGAAAGAATTAACCCAGACGATTACGACGTTTTCTTTATCCATGATCCTCAGCCGGCAGAAATTATAAGCTGTATTGGCAAAAATGGCGCCAAGTGGGTTTGGAGATGCCATATAGACACTTCGCATACGAACCAAAAAGTAGCTGATTATTTCTTGAGGTTTCTCCATATGTACGATGCCTCCATTTTTACCATGAAAGACTACATTTTTAAGGGAATGGATGAAGACATTTTTATAATCCCACCGGCGATAGATCCTCTAAGTGAGAAAAATAGAGTGATGGAGATCGGAGAGGCAAAAAAAATTATCGAAGGATTCGGAGTGGATACTTCGCGGCCTATAGTTACCCAAGTTTCCCGCTTCGATCCATGGAAAGATCCGATTGGTGTGGTGGAAGCTTATAAGCTAGCCAAGAAGGAAATCCCTGATCTTCAGTTAGTCTATATGGCCGGAATGGCTTCTGATGATCCTGAGGGGCATAAGATATATGAAGAGGTTAAGAAATATGTGGGCTCTGACAAAGATGTTTTTCTTCTGACCTTTACCGCGCCCAATGAACTTGAGGTAAATGCATTCCAAACTTATTCGAACGTGATATTGCAAAAGTCTACCAAGGAAGGCTTCGGACTTACGATTTCAGAAGCACTTTGGAAGGGCACTCCTGTAATCGGCGGAAATGTCGGTGGAATTCCGACACAGATTGAGGATGGCAAAACGGGCTTTTTGATAAATAGTGTTGAGGAATGTGCCGAAAAAATAGTTTATTTGGTTCAAAATAAAGAAATTGCCAACGAAATGGGAAAACGAGGCAGAGAAGTTGTTCGTAAAAACTTTCTTTTGCCAAGGCTTCTGCGTGACGAACTCAAAGTTATAGAAAAGCTAACTAAGGTTTAGCTTCACATTTCTTCGCATTTAGTATATAATCACGTGGCCTAAAGGATACATATCTTCAGGCTGTTTTTTATACAATCCCTTTCCTGGGCGAGTGTATGCTCATTGATTTGATAAAGATTCTAAAACTTTCAGACTCGAGGAGATGGTTCTTTATGACAAAGAAGCTTGTAATCGGACATGATAAGTACGCTCTTGAAGTTCCGGCACGTATTTTCCAAGGGGGAATGGGGGTAGGTCTGTCACTCTCTGGACTTGCCTCTGCGGTCGCAAATGAGGGCGGGGCCGGTACGATTTCCGCTGCCGGCATCGGCATGTATGAGCCCGACGTCTACGAAAACCTCATCGAGGCGAGCTCGAGAGCCCTTAGGAAAGAAATCGTAAAGGCTCATGCTCTCACAGATGGAGTAGTGGGAGCAAACATCATGGTACCCCAAGCGGAGTATGAGGCAGATGTGCAGGTATGTTTGGAAGAAGGTGTACACTTCATCGCTTCGGGGGGAGCCCTTCCTATGACCCTGGCCGAGTTGGCAGGTAGTAACAGGAAAACCAAGCTTTTGCCGATTGTTTCATCAGAACGAGCTTTCCGGCTTATCTTGAAAAGATGGAAGAGATCGGGGCGGTATCCTGATGGGGTGATAGTCGAGGGTCCGAATGCTGGTGGCCACCTCGGTTTCAGCCGCGAGGAACTTGCTAACCCGGACTACTATTGTCTGGAGAAGATAGTCGTAAGGGTAAGGGAAGTCATCGAGAAGGAAGGCATCGATATTCCAATTATTGCTGCCGGCGGTATCTACACGGGGGCAGATATACGCGATATCATGAGTCACGGTGCTTCCGGAGCCCAGATGGGCACACGCCTCGTTACAACCAAGGAGAGTGAGGCGCCTCGCGAGTTCAAGGATGCTTATCTTAACTGCAACCAGGAGGACATTGGCATAATAGAGAGTCCTCTGGGACTGCTCGGCCGGGCCATCAAGAATGACTTTCTCGAGCAAGCAATGGCTGGGAAAAAGCATCCCAAAAAGTGCTTTGAGTGCATTTCCGGATGCGCCGGAGTAGGCGAGGAGGTTGTAACAGAAGAGGTGACCAAATTAGTTGGAGGGGCCCCCTTCTGCTACACCATGGCTCTGGTGAACGCCAAGAAAGGCAAGATGAAACACGGGTTTGCTTTCGCCGGCGTGAATGCGTATCGCGCCAAGGAAACAGGCATAATCTCGGTTCATGAGCTGTTTGAGATTTTAAAGCGCGAGTACGAAGAATCTGCCTAGCCATAGGTAAAAAATGGCATAGCGGGCGGCCTCTCCGAAATCAATCGGAAAGTCCGCCCGGCTTTTATTTGTGACATAGGTTTGTATCTTTGTCTGAGATTTATAGATTGCGATAGTGTAAAATACTTATCATGAAGAAAGTTCTATCAATCGTTTCAGTTATTCTACTCATCATAGTACTAGCAATTTTGGTGGTCTTTATTTTGAACTTGGACAAAGCCTTAAAAAAACAGAATCAGCAAAAACCATCAGGCAGTCCAACGACACAGCCGAGTCAACCCGCCAAGAAACCGGCACTTTCAGAGCCGATTTCAAGTGCCAAATCTAGAATTACCAAAAAACCATTCGGTATCTATATCACACCCCAAACTTCACCTGTCCAGCCGGAAAAATTTGCAGGGTACCATACAGGAACTGACTTTGAAACCACTTCTTCAGAAGCCAGTGTAGATGTTCCGATTTATGCCGCTTGCGGTGGGAAAATTAGATTGCAGGAAATAGTCCAGGGATATGGAGGTGTAATTGTACAGGATTGTACTCTCGATAATCAGCCGGTCACTGTGCTTTATGGTCACCTGAATATCAGGCAGGCTCATGTTCTCTCGGTTGGGCAAGAGGTAAATGCAAGAGACAAGATTGCAGTACTTGCACCGGAAAACAGCGAGCTTTCCGGAGGTGAGCGCAAACACTTACATTTAGGAATTCATAAAGGCACAACTCTCGATTTTCGCGGCTATGTCCAAAACCAGTCAGAGCTCTCTGGCTGGCTTGATGCAAAAAGCTATCTCTAAAAAAGGCTTTACAAAGGACAAACTTTAGAGTAGAATAGATACCCGTTGCACCTTGGATATTTTTGGGCTGGCAAAGAGGCTACAAATCTTGCGGTTTCTTTGCTAGTCCAATAAAAACTCGCTGCATTTCCACTAGGGAGTGAAAATAGTATGTTAAGAGCAGTAAAGAAAACAATAGCGGCACTTGAGTCGGGGATTCCCTGTTCAGTGCTCGTCGAGCATATGATAAACGCGCTCGAGAGGGTAAAGCTATCGGGACATCATTATGTCCAGAGTGATTGGACAATCGTCCCTCACCCCGACGGTCTTCTCGAATGGGAGTTCTCGGAGGGTGACTATTTTCTGCTCCTCCACAATGGCAAGCTTCTCTATGAAGTTTTGCTTGGGGCGGAAAGTCCGATCCTGCATTTTCCGGAAACGGAAGAAATGCCGGACGATGTTCCGGAAGAGCAAGAACTAGTGGCCGTTTGACGGTCATGCAGCAACCAGCGGCGGATCCCCTCGGGGACCCGCCGGCTTTTTATTTTGGGCGAAAAATGTCACAGAATTGCAGACAAAATTTTTATAAGAAGTGAAGATGTATTTGATTGTCAAAAGAGCATAATGAAAGCAAGTGAAAAGGGGGGAGGTGATAAAAATGGCAAACGAAGAAAAACATGAGAAAAAAGAAGAAAAAGAGGAAGGAAAAGAGTTCCACTCCCATGCTTATGCTGAGCGCTATGGTCAAACAGCAATGAACGTAAGCTGGCAAGGCTGGGTTAATGGGATTTTAGGCCTTTGGTTAATCGCGGTTCCGCTCATAGGTCTCGGGGGAAACATGACAACTTTAGTTATTACCGGTGCTTTGATTGCTATCGTCGGCTTTTGGGCTGCTGCAATGAGGACATCGCTTTGGCAACAGTGGGTTAATGCAATTCTAGGCCTTGGGGTTATAGCAGTTCCTTTCCTAGCGCTTACAGGTGCTACTCTGAGCTGGACACTTGTGATAACTGGTGCAATCGTTGCAATTCTTGGTTTCTGGGCTACAGCACAAGAGAGGATGTAAAGAAAGTAAAATCAGGAAATGAAAGAAAGAGGTTGGTGAAAGCCGCCTCTTTTGATTTGGCCCGTGTTTTGTCTTGACAAAGTCTTTATGTTGTAGTATAATATCCCAACGAACCTTGAGAATTTCTCCCCTTTTTGACCGTTAGTAGTCTGTCAGGTTGATAGCTTGCTACCGGTCAAAAAAATAGGAGGAAAAAAGAATGGTTAATGTGCTGATTAGCATAGGGCTGCTTCTGGCAGCCTGCTTTCTGAATTTCGCGGTCGCCCTGATGGTGTGGGCTGTGAATAATCAGGGCAAGCGTATCGCATGGGGGCTGAAAATGGACAGGGAGGACATCATGAACAAGTTCATGTTCTTCTCCGCCATGAGCTTCGTTTTCGCCCTGATCTGCTTTATCTTTCTGTGGCGGGACGGACAGCTGGATTGGTACTGGACGAGCTTTATCGCCGGCGTCTTTCCGTCGGCGGAGTGCTTTATCTTCATGTCCTTCGGGATACTGACACCCGATTTCGACGAAATATCGAGTCAACACTGATCTGACAAACGATTGGAGGAAAGCATGGAATTCGTACTGAAGATAGTGATGATAGCTGTAGTGATGTACGGGGCAGGATACGTCGGTTTCCTCATCGATTTCCGGCCAGCCACCCTCGGTCTGGCGCTCATCGGCGGCTTGCACCGCGCAATAGGACTGGCCGCTTACCTCACCGCTGCTGCCATCGTCTACGAGATCTTCGTGTCGATCTTCAGCATCGAGCCAGGCTCAGTGCTGTTCGGCATCTTTGCGGTCTCGGTCGCTACAGGCTTCTACAGGCTGGCCAAGTACTTCTGGTTGGTTTCCCTGAAGGGCAAGTACAGGCCGATCGAC
>JAKANV010000087.1 GCA_021823605.1 bacterium
ATTTAACAGAGTCAACCTCCAAGTTCAGCCGAATTAAATCAGAATATACATCTTTTATAAGAACTCTGGCCAATTCGATAGAAAAACCATTTTTAAGTAGGCATATCAAGCTTTTGTTCGATGTCCCATATTTCACTTGATCGTAAAAATCAGGATTAATAAGTCCGAGTGAATTCAGAATCTCGACATACTTTAGGATGTTGAATTCGACAAACTCTTGCTCTTCTTTAATTTTCGCAACAGCCAGATTGACCATTTGAACATCTGATTTGCCTCGCATATCTACCCATAATTGCTGATGCCCATCTCGGGTTTCTTCACCCCACTTAGAGCCGATATACACCAGCGGTCCACCCTCTTGTACCTCTCTTTGCCAATATCCTAAGAAGCTCGCAATCATCTTAGGATAAGGCGCTCCATTTGCGCGCCATCCAATAAACATTTCATAAAAATGCTGAGCTTTTTCGTTATCCCTAATACGGACAATATTCTCGCGATTATCCTTCAATTCAACTCCTGCAAAAAATATAGATATTACCGCCTTCAATAATTCTTCAGGATTAACTATTTTTGCTTGAACTTCTCTATTGAAAGATTCTAAATTAGATATCAAGTGAACTTCGTTTTTGATGATGTCAAAATCATGGATACTATTCTCAAAACATAATTTACCAATTTCAGACCGAGGTGACTCTACAGAATCTAGGCCAGACGCACCAGGCTCCATATTTTCCAAATATTCGAGGGTTTCAGTTGTGCCTTCCTTATTTTTAGAATTTTCCAGTAAATGATTTTCGACGTCATCCTCAATCATTACACTTGCGTTAACCCGCTCTTTTAGGAAATTGGGCAAAGAAAAATTCTTAGGAGAATATTTGCCTTTAATAATATATATTGTTGGCTCCAACAGGGATAAATTTCCTTTTTGATGGTCAAAAATTTCTTTAAATCGACAAACTCGTCCAATAAGGTTCTTAAATTGAGATGGGGTAAGGTAGGTACCCCTTCCTTTTAGAGGAGTAAGCAAGAATATTCCTTCCGCTGGGATGTTCACGCCTTCCATTAACGTAGAAGTTGTAACGATGAAATGAAAACTACTGTACTTTGAATATATGTCCTCGATGTATAATCGGATAACATCAGGTATGCCTCCGTGATGGTACAGAACGCCGCTTCTTATGCATTTTATTAAGTTATAACTGGGGTGAATCAACTCGGCGATTGCGTCAATAATTTTTTGTATATCCGCCGTAATTTCTATAGTATCAAAAAGATCTATCATCCTAAGGACAACTTTTTCAGCTTGCTGTGGACGATTAAGGTAAACGATGTTTTTTTCAAGCTTATGTCGCGATATGAAATCTACATCGTCTTCGCAATCACTATTTTCAATAAAAAAATTTCGATTTAAGAATTGATCGTAAATAAAGACCTCTTTCTTGCTAAGTTCATAGGTATAAAATCTTTCGATTTTTAAGTTTTCATTTATAGGCTTCTGCTTAAATACTGCGGGATAATTTGTGATTTTCAGATTATCAGAATTTACTAAAAACGGGGTGAAGTAGTTTACAAGTAGAGCTTGGTT
The DNA here is from genome assembly GCA_021823605.1 of bacterium. Taxonomy (GTDB): domain Bacteria; phylum Patescibacteriota; class CPR2; order UBA1875; family JAJYID01; genus JAKANV01. The sequence continues at coordinate 1,586 of JAKANV010000087.1, forward strand.
TCTCTTTTGTAGAATGAGCAATACCTGAGCAAGTAAGTGTGAGCGCTCATCATTCGTTAAGATTTCGTGCGCCTCGTCAACCAGAACTAGATCAAGGGATAAGTCTTTATGGGTTTGTAGCAGGCGCAGCAGTCGTTCCTGGGTTAATACTGCCAAGAAAGCAGTTTCAGTGCCCCGGAACATATCGGGGTGAGTAATAATCTTTTGAAAAGTGATTTTTACTTTTTGATTTCTAAGCAAATTACGCTTTGTTTGCGCTAATAGTGCTTTGCTTGGTACAATGACGCATATCCTCTTCGTAAGATTTGCTTCGACCTTATTTATGAGCATCTCTGACTTCCCATATGAAGTTGGAGCGACTACGGCTATGTTGTCATCTGTTGCCGCAAATCTACTTAATACCATTTGGCCTTTTGACCTATAAATGGGAGTGTCTTCGCCATTTCGAATCACAAAATTTTCATGAAATGCTGAAAGATACAGTGATGAAAAAGTGTCCCTTTTAAATTTTTCTCCGAGAGACTTTTCCTCAAGGAATTTTGTGATGGGCACAAAATCACGAGATAAGGCGACATCATATAAAGGTCGAAAGTCTTCGTACTTATTGGAATAGCGAAGTATAATGCTATATCCAAGGCGTTCTACGTTTTCATCTTTAGAATTTAGAAAAAGAATAGCTATTTTTAGCAAGTAAAATTTTTCATTCTTGGTTAAATCTTGATTACGAAGCAATTTGCCATATGTCTCCAAAAACGTGGAATGTTCTATGTTCCAGCTGTTTCGGATTTTACGAATTGTTATTTCGTCCATGTTTATCTTATTTTACGCCCAGCTCTTCCTCTAAGAACTTCTCAATTTTTGAGTAGGTTGATTTCTGAATTGAGAATAAAATCACATTTGCGAACTTATCTTCTGCTATAACCGAGGCTAAGGTCTGCCTTACTTGTTCCGCTGTTATTTTGCTTTTGATGTCATGGAAAAGCACGGAAATCAATATTGCGTTTTTCTTGCTCGAGGGCGCATGGGTGATTTGAGAGATATCCATTTTTAACAAATCACCAACCTTTTTGCTTTTTTCTACTGCAAAAGATAATTGAGCTTCAATAATTACGGAATCCCAAAGATTAGGTCGCGCACCAGATAGAAAATCCTCTAAAGAAGTTTTTGCCTTTCCAAGCAGCTCCGAATTCTTGGAATCTGGAGTTGATTCCTTGTTTACCTCGCCAGATTTTACTTCTCCATACCAAATAGCGGTTCCATCAGTATCGACATATGTTAAATCGAATCCTTTCTTAATGTTCAATTCTTCTTTGTTGAAAAAAATGCTGATGGTTTTCAGATTATCTAAAACTTTATTGATGATTAGGTGAGCTATGAATTCGCTCATCATTCCCTTCTGAGTATTTTGGCTTTTGCTCTTATACCGGTGT
>JAKANV010000088.1 GCA_021823605.1 bacterium
ATTCGATTCAGATTTTTTTCCTCAACATGATCCGGGTCCACCAGAACAAGCTCGCCGACCCCTAATCTAGCCAGCTGTTCTACAACTAGACTACCCGTGCCAGAACAACCCACAACTCCGACCTTAAGCTTACTCAGGAGTTCGTAAGTGGATGTTCCGAATACTTGTACATGTCTTAGGGCAAATTCCGGGGTTGAATTTGAACCTTTTTTATCATCCCAGAAAACTATGTCGTCACCCACTAATGTGACCCGCGACAAAGGATTGAACTCTCCTTTCGGAGATATGGCCCGTCCGAAAATACTTCCATCGGGAAGCATTATCACGCTGGCGTGAGGTAATTCACTGCCAACCCAATTATATATAGATGAAAACAACTGTACGTCGGATTCATCATCGTAACGGGAAAAGCGCTTCAGGCCGGTGGGATGGCTGTGTATCTTCAGTATCGCCATATTTCGCTTGGCTGCTTTATCGAGCAATGGCGCTATCGATTCCGTCGTCCATGTCAGCCTGTCCTTTTCTCGGATGCATTTCTCATACGGAATTTCTATAACGTCATGGATTAATAAACGATGGGAGTCCTTGCCTATGTGCCTGCCACATAGAGCAACGGCCACCGCCTCCAAGCCATCACCCGGGTATAGGTGATTTCTGATCAACTTATACTGTCCTTCTGTGAGACTAAGAGTTATTTTCATGAGACTAAACCTTAGTTAATTCGTGCTTTAACCACTCACCTACAAAAATTAGGTGAGTTTCTATATTGTCCAAACCTGAACGCCAAGGGTTTGTACTCGTTCTATGGCGGGACCAGCGCTGCCACTGCTTGCCGTCAAATGAATCTGCCGTTATAGCCTTAAGGGACACTCCGTCCACCCGAGAAAGAGCGGGATAAAAATACGCCATGTCTATTTGGGTATCAGGGTAACCGCCTTCAATACGAAGATACAAGTCTGCGGCTTTCACGTTATATCCGTCGGGCAACGGGAAATTATAAACGATTACTCTCATGCACCCGTTTTCGATAACGGTTTCCCAGGAAAGCCCGAATCTCTCAAGATATTCTGCGTCTGCTTCCGGAAGATGGAACTGGTTTCGCATATCAGCCTTCGGTCTGGTCAAGAGGCAACGTCATGAACCTCTCTACCCCATTCTTAGTGAAGTCTGCCATTTCATCCAACCCGATTTTGACCGACTGGCCACCAGTAAGCTTTTCGTAGATGTTATACTGCTCCGGGTTGGTCTTGCCAGCCAAAAGCAGCAGCTCCCTGCCTGTCATACCAGGGACTTCTACCACATACTTCTCTTTGTCGATCCTTATTTGATACTTGCTATCTTTGGGTGGCTGTTTGCCGGCTTTTGCAAATTCCTCGATGTCCACGAATTCGGGCTTGTTTTTGTCTTGGTGCTCCATAATTTTGTTCCTCCTTTTTGTTTTTAGATTAATAAAAGTATCTCGCTTCATGGTTAACTATAAATTAACCCCTGGTAAATGTCAAGATAAAATTTACCCAGGGTTACTTTTTTATTGACCCCTGGTTGCCATTAGCACTATAATCTAAATTTAGGAGGGGTTTATGCAAGAACTTAATAAAAAAATCAGCTCAAGGATAAAAGAAAAAAGAGAGAAAGCAGGTATTAGCCAAAAAGACCTTGCCGATAGGGTTGGCGTTACACCTTCAGCAATAAATCAATATGAAAATGGCGTTAAAAGACCTTCCACTGATATTCTGGCTAAAATAGCGGTAGAAATTGATACATCTTCTGATTATTTACTTGGCATAATTGATGAGGATGATGAAATATCTATTAACTTTAGAGAATTTGAAAAGTTAACTGACCGAGATAAGAGTTTTATCATTCAGAATATAAAATTTCTGAAAGAAGCGTCTAAAAAAGAGGGCAAATAATGAGCTTCTATAGAGCTTATGTCCAACGCCTCTCAAAGGGAATCCATACTATTCCTGTTGATTTAGAGGCGATAGCTGCGGCGAATAATATATTTTTGAAAGAAGATGATTCTGAGGGCTATTCCGGTATGTTGCTGGTAGTTAATGATATGGCACTCATCAGCTTAAAAAGCTCTATTCGGGAGAGCACAAGAAAAAGGTTCACTATCGCCCATGAAATGGGACATTTTACGCTGCCGGATCATTTAACTAAAGATAAAAATTCCTTTCAGTGCTCCGATGGCGACTTGAATAATTTTGGGCGAAATAAAAATAAGGAAAGTGAAGCCAATTTATTCGCCGCCGAGCTTTTAATGCCTGACGATTTATTTAGAAAAAAAGTAATGCTTTCCGATCCTAGCAAAGAACTTGCCTACAGTCTGGCAAAGGAATTCGATACTTCTTTGACTGCCACATGTATTAGACTGATAAATTTTAAAGCTGATTATGCCTTAATTTGTTCTGAAAACTCCAGGGTTAAATGGTTCTATAAAGGCGAGCAGTTTCCCTATTATTTGGGCACCGACATTGGAAGCCCACTCCATCCTTCCTCTTATGCATCTGTACTCTTTAAAACCGGTAGGACAGCAGAAGAATTTTATGATGTCCCCACAGAAACTTGGATAGATGATCATAGATTTAAAAAGTCTGCTTCATTATTAGAGATGACTTTCGGCTTACCGGGATATAATCAAGCATTGAGCTTTTTATATGTTGATAATAATTCAAATGAGGACGATGAAGATGATGAAGATGGTTATGGTGTGGGGCTAACCGGTTATCCAAGTTTCAGATAAAATTCTATTAAGAGGAATCAGTGAAAATAAATAAAGACGAATTGGCTGAAGCAATAAAGAAGATGGATGCATCGAAAGGATTTACCGAAGTCGTTGCCATCTCTGCGTTGACTTAATTTTTTATGGTTGGCGATGCTAGTTTCGAACCAGCGATCCCTGCCGTGTGAATCCCAAAAATGCAAAATCCGTAAGTTGGCTACCGACCTGAGAAATCTGGCCAACTGACTGAAATTGA
>JAKANV010000089.1 GCA_021823605.1 bacterium
GCGTTTGGATTTTTGATACTTTTCTTGAGTGTCATTCTTTTTCTGACTACCAGCGGCTTGGTTCCTTGGGGAATCTGGCTTTTCGTCTGGCAATTCTGGCCGATGCTTTTTGTGATATTTGGTGTGGCATTTTTAATGTGGAGGTGGAATCTGAACTTCTTCATTGGAATACCGATATTCATAGTAATTTTTGGCCTAATGAGCGCCGGTCTGTGGCTGACTTGGGATAACCAATATTTTAATACCGATAATTTCGCTCAAGTTAACGGGAAAAATGTAGTTGAAACCAAGTTTTCAAACGAAATGCCTAGTAAGACAGAGGACGCCGATGTCCGCATAATATTTGGCGCCTCAAAGATTAAAATAGGTTCTTTAAGTGATGGTAGCAACCTTTTGTACAGCGGAACGCATAGCTCAAATTCATTTACGTTAAATGATAGGCTTGAGGTTGTTGGGGACACAGCAAAGTTGGCCCTAAAAACGCCGATTATAAAAAAACCGTTTAATTCAAAAAGTATTAATGAACTAAGTGTTGATTTCTCCAAAGTGCCTGATTATTCATTTGACATTAGCACCGGGGCATCAAACCTGGATTTAAATTTCCAAAGTCTCAAGGTATCAAGGCTTGATCTTGACGCTGGAGCATCCGACGTCAAAGTAAGGTTTGGCAACCTCAAAAACGGTGATGTTAAAGTGAAGTCCGGGGCAAGTGTTTTAAGGTTTTATATTCCGAAAGACATGAACGTCCGGGTTAAGTCTAAATCTGCATTTTTGACAAACAACTTTGGTGACTTTGGCCTGGCTCAGAAAGATAAGGTTTGGGAAAGCAAGAATTGGGAGAGATCAAAAAATAAGCTAAACATTGATCTCGACGCCGGTGTTTCAAAGATTGAACTTATCCCTGAGTAATATAAAAATAGTTCATTTTCTGATATAATGTCTCATGCAATGAAAACGTCCAAAAAATCTCCGAAGAAGAATTTACAGGAGCTGTCAAAAGCGGATTTACATATCCATGCGCTAAATGACGGGAAAGCAACACCAGAGCAAATCGTGGATTGGGTTCACGAGCATACGGATCTTGCGGTGATAGCCGTAACTGATCATGATGAAGTGGACTCAGCCTATGAAGCAAGAAAAATCGCCAAGAAAAAGGGCTATGATTTTGAAGTTATAATTGGCGAGGAAGTAACGGCAAAAGAGGGTCACGTCTTGGCCCTTTTTATTAAAGAAAGAGTCAAGCCGGGCATGAGTGCAAAAGAGACAATTGCTGAAATCCATAGGCAGGGAGGTCTCGCCATTGCCGCGCATCCTATGTTCCAAACGAGGCTTAGAAACCCGAAACATGATTCGATGGATGGCGTTGGCGCGGTTACGCTGATAAAAGAGAAGTTTGACGGGGTTGAAACAGTAAATGCGACGCCTACTTTTAGCGCCATAAATCTGAAGGCAAAATATGTAAACAGAGGTCTCCTTTTGAAGGCCGAAACAGGTTCTTCAGATGCTCATATCAAGGAAGCAATAGGAGTTGGTTACACGCTTTTTGAGGGTAAAACGGCGGCTGATCTCCGCCGAGCGTTAGAGAAACGCCAAACGCAAGCCCATATCAAGAAATGGCATGCAAGCGGACTTTTTAAATATATAGTTTTTTATGTGCCGACAGCTATCCGAAATATAGTTTGGGGATTACGGCATGGATTTTCAGCCAAAGAACCAAAAATTATTAACGTGACAAAGGATTTTGAATAAATGAAAGTATTATTTGTTATTTCGCATTATGACTTTGATGATGACGAATATTTCAAAATGAAAGATTTGCTAGAATCAGCAGGAGTCCACACGGAAGTTGGCTCTACTCATATATCAGAAGCTCAAGGAAGATTTAAAAAACTTGTTGTGCCAGACTGTTTGCTTGAAGATGTTCGGGCAGATGATTATGACGCATTTATTTTCATTGGCGGAAACGGTGCTAGTGAACTCTATCACATGACTTCAGTTCAAGAGCTCGTCAGAAATATTTTACTGAGACACAAAACGGTCGCACTTATTGGTGAAGCTGTACCTGTCCTATATTATGCAAATGTCATTAATGCCCGGAAAATAACGACGTTAGAAAATCTAAGGCAGGAAGTCGAAGCTGGAGGAGGATACGATACCGGTAAAAGCCTGGAAAAAGATGGTGATATTATAACGGGATTTGATAATCGCTCGGTTAAAGATGTGGCAGATGCAGTTGTGGAAGCGCTCAGCTGGCAAAGCCAGCACAAGGAATCAAGTGAAAGTATTCGACTCGAAGGTTGAGTTCGGGTTCTCCGACTTAAATGACGGAAATCTGGATTTCCGTTTTGATGATAAGCAAACCGTGATAAGCAGGCGCGAAATTTTTTTTGCGCGAGCCGGTATAGACCCGAAAAAAAGCGTGGCCATGATAGCTGAACACACCAACAATATTACCGACGTAACGAGAAAAGACGCCGGAAAGGGAGTCTTCTCGGGTGATGACCAGTTTTTTCTGGACGGGCTTATCACTCGTGAAAAAAATTTCAATTTAATCCTCTCTGTGGCTGACTGCATTGCCTTAGTTCTTTATGACCCGGCCAATGATATTTTAGCGATGGTGCATGTTGGTAGTAAAAATCTGGCCATTGGTACGGTCGGCAAAGCCATTCGGGCCATGAAAGGGAATAATTCTGAGATTCGCGCGATAACAAGCCCTTTCATTAAAAAATGTTGTTATGAGTTTGATAAGGTTCCACCGAATTTAAAAAATTTAAAAAATTATTTTATTAGAGAAAATGAAAACCTTTATCATTTAGATACGGAAGCCGTATTGAAAGATCAGCTTTTGGCCAGCGGGATTAAAGAAGAAAATATAGAGATTAGTTCGCTTTGTTC
>JAKANV010000090.1 GCA_021823605.1 bacterium
CCACTTTCCTTCTGCTTGAGATGCGTGCTGTAAAGTCATGTCGTTATCAGTTCATTTACAATTTTAATAATTCTTTTTTGTATTTCCATATTTTCGACATCCCGGGATCTGTTACCTTGAGACGGACGAATATTTATCATTGAGTCAAATTCAATTTTCTCGCCGTCCGGATAGTCGGGATAATAGTTGATGCCCCAAAGATCACTCTGTTTTGAACCATTCTGGAGCAAAATCGCCTCTTCATCGGCATGCAGATCTCCGCCAATCGCCATGATTCCACGTTCCACATCAACCACAAACTTGACCAAATCCCCAAACTGCTCCTCTGCAATCCTCTTTACTTCACCAAAAGAGATCGGTTCCTGAATGATTTTTATTTCCATAGTCGTATTTTACCATATTGTTTAGATTGCCTAAAGACCGATTTTCTGCTAAAATATCATGGTCTGTTGTTAATTATCAATTAAAAATTAACCATGCAAAATAGTAAGATAACTTCTGTCTTTTTTTGTGAATTATGAATTGTTAATTGCAAATTATCACCTGGCCCGGTAGCTCAGTTGGTTAGAGCGCCTGCCTGTCACGCAGGAGGTCGGCGGTTCAAGTCCGCTCCGGGTCGCCAAAGTGCGCGCGATGGAACTAAAGTTCCAAGTATAAAAAATAGACGAATTTCGACTTAATTGCGTTTTTTCTGTGGCTGCCTCTCTCTAAAAAGCAGGTAGAATATTAGCTTAATCTTTCTGTCTCTCCTTAGTCCATTATGGATACTAACTTTCTTTTTTAAATATGAAAAATAACCTTCTAGGCTTAATGCTACTTTTTTGGTGGCTGTTTCTCTCTAAAAAGCAGATAGAATATTAGCTTTATCTTTCTGTCTCTCCTTAGTCCATTATGGATACTAACCATCTTTTTTAAATATGAAAAATAACCCTCTATTGAATTGTTTGTATTTGGAATATTAAGCTCGGGATAATCATAGAAGGTGAATAAGTAATCTATGTTTCTCTTTAAGCTAAAGTAGGCGCTTCTGGTTCTTCTGTGCTTGAATTGGCGCCTGCCCGTCTCGGGACTTACACTCTTTTCTTTTAAGAACTCTTTATGTTTCTCGTACCATTCGTTTAGCCAGCCGGCGAAGCTTTCTTTGTCTGTTTTGGTTAGCTTCATAGCAATCTCTCGCAACTCAATATTTGCCTCAAGGATTGGATTCCTAGTTAAGTAACGAGTTATGATTTGTTGCTGGTGGAAGTGGCACATCTGTACAGGAATACCATAGAAATCATGTCTTAACCCCTTGCCATCGGAGATGATGGCTTTAATCTTCCAGCCTTTGTCTAAGAGGTATTTAATGCCGGACATGTATTCGTTAATGGTTTCCGAGACAACAACCTTGGCGTAAAGATTCTTTTTAAGTTCGGGGGACCTAAAGACCATTAATTGCAAGCTGCCGAACCAAGTCGTGTCTATGCAGAGGCATGTTTCTTGAGGCTGGACTTCAGGAAAGGTTACTTCGTAGCTGTCCAATACCTTCTGTACCCAATACTTGTTCCTTGAAAGATCACCGGCTATTTCTCTATATGTTTGTTTCCTGTCCGCAAAGCTGTCCCAAAGATCGGCTGTTTTTGTTTGTCTTCTATTGTTTTGAAAAATGTAAGAACAATCACGGCATTTGTATCTTTGTTTGCCGTTTTTAAGCCCATCTTTTTTAGTCTTTAGAGAACCGCACTTTAGACATTTTTTTCATTATTTTTATCCTTTAAATTAAAAATGTAGCCTTTTTAGGCTATATACTAACAAAAAATGGCTGTTTTAGCCACCAAAAAAATAGCATTAAGCCGCGATGGCTTTGTTGGTGTTAGGAATACCAAGTTCAATATGATCGTAAAAAGTGAATAGGTAATCTAAATTTCTTTTTAAGCTGAAGTAGGCGCTCCTCGTTCTTCTGTGCGTGTAATGGTATCTTTCTGTTTCGTGATTGAAAGTCTTTTCTTTTAAAAAATCTTCGAGCTCATTACAATTAGAAAAGCGTAGGTTTTTCATCTTGATTTTCACATATCTAGATTAAAACCTGCGCCTTTTTTAGTCCATTCTTGCGTTAGAATCAAACTTTATTTCAGTCCGATCTTGCATTGGACAAGACTTTTACTTTGTGCCCGTAAACATTTAAGGTATAATGATTTTTATGGATACTTTCATAGTCCTCACTGCCAAATATTTATATATGATAATCCTGCTTATCGGTGTGATAATCTTTCTCATGCAAGACAAAGCCGGGAAGATCAAGCTCGTCAAGGTCTCTGTCATTGCCGGAGTAATCGCCCTGGCCCTAACGATGAGTATCTCTCACATTTTCTACTCAGCCCGGCCCTTTGTCACCGAACATATTAGCCCTCTTTTCCCACATGCGCCGGACAACGGCTTCCCCTCAGATCATACCTTAATATCGGCCCTTGCCGCCTTTGCCGTATATCTAGTTCACAAAAAGGCCGGTGTCATCCTTGGCGTTTTGGCCATAATCGTGGGCGCATCCAGGGTTTTGGCGCACGTCCATCACCCTATCGATATTATAGGCAGTTTAGCCATTGCCGGAGTTGCTGTTTTAATAGCTCATTATATTATCCCCAAAATTCCGGACAAATACCTCGACTTCAAGCATTATTTTAAAAAATAATCACTAAAGACTCATGCTGATCCTTGCCTATGCCGGAACATATTTCCTGGGCATAGAACCGCTATCTTATATGCTGCAGAAGTTTGCTTTTGCGGGGCTGGCGATCGTGCTTTTGTATTCTTCCCGCAAATATGAGGCCGAGACTACATCCTGAAAAATTTCAGAACTTCATATATAAGT
>JAKANV010000091.1 GCA_021823605.1 bacterium
TGTAGCCAAAAAGCCTTTTGAATACAGACACAAATCCACTTGCGGTTTCCTCCCGCATTTCTGGTATTGTCTCTAAAGGATTAAACCCTATTGGGAAGTCCCTGTCAGCAGGATTAAAATATATTATGTCATTTAACCGTTCCTCGGGAATGTGTTTCATAATGTTTTGAACGGTCTCTCCGTGGGGATCAACCACACCTACGCCTTCCCCGTTTTTGATGTCGGAAATTGCAAGCAGCTCCAAAAGTTTTGATTTACCGACACCTGACTTACCGATGATATACATATGTCTTCGGCGATCATCTCTCTTGATGCCAAACGTTTTTGGTTGTCCCCTGAAAGTTGTATTTGCAAAAATAGTAAGGTTTTTCGAATGTTCTGTGGAATCTAAATATGGAATATTTGCCGGCGGTTCGCCCTTTTTTGAAGATGTCCAAACAATATTTGGGGTTTCTACAGAAGCATGAGGCAGGTGGTATAGGCTTGCTACCTCTTCAATATTTAGGACAAACCCCTTGTCTGTAAAAAGCCTTGACCTATAATCGTTCAAAACTTCTTGCCCGGTTTTAATTCGAGTTGGCGTAAACCCATTCCCAACTGTTGTATTAAACTGTTTAAAGGCGCCTACTGCATTTCTGAGGTGAAGTCTCGCGAGTTCATTTGTTTTGGCTACGTAAATAATTCTAATTTTTACCTGATAACCCAACTTGTTAGCTTTTTCCTCCAGGCAGGCTAAGGCAGTTTCGGCATTGTGGGATATTTGTTTAGTGTTTCCTCCCCCGCTCTTCGAATCCTCTGTCGGGAAAAAGGCATTCAAGAGTTCGGATATGATAAGACCGGGTAAGGCAAGTGCGTGATGGATGAGGCCGTCCTTGGTGTAAATTTTCGGGCTTCCTCCATTTTTTAAATTTTCAGCGTAAGCAAGCCCTTTATTCCTCCAGTTATCTGATACAGGCCTTGTCAATATTTGTATCCACATCTTTTCTACCTTATCCTCGATTTTGGATAGCGCTCCAGTTATTCCTGCAAGCGGATCCACCTCAAAACTTACAAAAGTTTTTATTGGGAAGTAGTCGGCCCTGACTAGTTTGAGTTCGCAACCAGCGAGGCAGTGGCCAGCGCCATCATTAGCTGTGTCGATATTTTTGGTGTAGTCTTCTACAGCAGAAATTTCGGCGGTCGGATATTGGGCATATATCTGGCCTTCTACGAAGTTTTGTAAATGTTTCGGGGTCCAAACGTAAAAAACAATAGAGTTAAAGTTTGCAACCATCTCAAAACTGATGTGTTCCTGCATTGCGCCTGATTTTTTAAGTTCTAAATCTGACTTTAAAATGCCGTGCAAGCTGGCAAACATCATCTCGGCAGATGTCGGGCCCTTCTCACTATTTTTAGGTATTTTTACCGAGAGAACTACACTTTCTAAGTTCTCTACCCACTTACTTTTCCTGAAGTTTTGAAAAGCGACAATACCAAGTACAGGGACGATTATCCACCAAGTCCACATTAATAGTTGAAAAATGCCCTTTAGTATATATATTAAAATTTCAAACATAGTTTGGTTTATGGGTTAATGGGTGAATGGGTGAATGGGTTTATCGGTTTTTTCAACTAACCTACCAACCCAATCACCCACCAACCAATGTTACTCTGCCAACGTATATGTTGCCCGGGACACTCTTTTGAAAGAATTTTTCTGTAAATTCAGAATGATGGTTGTGTCCTTGACAATTCTGTGCTTTTTGACATGCTCGATAATTTCATTCTTGTGCATCGGCCGCCCCTCCTCTTTCAGGATTTCGCGGATAACATCCTCGACCACGCCCGGCTTGTAGCCCCACTCGGAGAGCGCGTAGATTCCCCTTCCGATCAAAACGAAGCGGTCGTCGCGAATAAGCTCGTTGTGCACAGCCTGCTTCGTGACGGGTCGCTTTTGCATTTTGTGCTGCAAGATCTTCTCGGTAATATTGCTGTAGTGCAAAGGTTTTTTGTGGGCCTTCATTATTAAATAGGTTTTGTCACGAATACTCTTTGGATTTACTTCGCGCCAGGTGATAAGCCCCCACTTTTTATCATCGGTCTGCAGGACATTTTTCTTGACCCACATCAGTGATTCTGTTTTCTCTATAGTCTCATTAATAATTTTTGCTATGCTGCCGGTCGACAAAACCTTTCTGTTTTTCTCTAGGATTGCGTCAACCTGGTTTGATAAATTCTGCAGTTCTTGCTGATTTGCTTTTTTCAGCGCCCAAAAAGCTCTATTTTCATTATTCTCACCCGATCTCACCAGGCGCTTATCCAGGGTAACCAGAAATAGAAATGAATGCATCTCCTTTGGCTCCTGTTTTTTTGTGGCTATAAAAATAGAAATCAATCTTTCTTCGTTCAAAAACCCGCCGAAATTATCCATTATTGACTCCAGCTCTTCGTGGAAGGTCTTGATGCTATCTATCTTGGCAATGGCTTTTTCAAGCTTCAGGATGGCAGCTTTCTCGATCTGCCTCACCCTTTCTCTTGTGATGCCAAGTTTTTTCCCGATTGACTCAAGGGTTTTCGGCTCTTTTCCGTTTAGGCCATAACGGCGCATAAGCACCTCTCGATCCCTGTCTTTTTTCAGAATACTTTTAACGGTTTTTGATTGAAGTTCATCAACACATAGGGGAATAATTGCTGATGCATCCCAGAACATCATCTACCTTCTTCCCTCTCTTCTAAAAGATACTTAAGAGCAAGCCCTTTTTTATCTTTAATCCGCGGCAGATTCCAGAAATCAGCTTTTATTTTT
>JAKANV010000092.1 GCA_021823605.1 bacterium
GACATGGATACGATAGACTCCCTAAACGAGATGATGGCGAGCCAAAGTAAGTTTAGAATGCCCCAAAGAGATATTCTTCTGATCGAGGAGCAGGATAATTATATAGTGATATTTGCGCCTTTCGGTAAAAAAGCAAATGAAGCACTTAGTAAAATTATATTATCAGTAGTGATATCTTCTACAAATCAAGAATATCTTTTAAGAGCCACGCCTTATGCAATAATAATAGAATTGGGATATACCAATAAGAGATTGGATATACTTTCGATCATCAAGAGTTTGGAAAAAGTAGATGTGGTTAATTTCGTTAGTAACAGCGTATCATTGCGAAATTCGGAAGTTTTTAGATATAGGTTCTTGCAAATATCGAAAGCTTTCGGCGTGCTTGAAAAGAAGGCAGTAACTACTAAAAGCGTCTCGACAAGACTTGTTGATTTTTACAAAGATTCTCCGATATTTGATGAGACAGTCAGGGACCTTTTGAAGAATTATCTTGATTTTAATAAAGCTGCGGAAATTATAGGCAAGATTAAGAAAAATACTTTGAAAATTGGTGTTGTTTACTCTGATTGTTCGCCATTTGCAGATGAATTGTTAAGATCGGCGTATAAATATAGGGAGCTGTTTGCGCTAATCGGTGAGAATAGCGAGGAGGTAGATCAGTTTCTGGACGGGATAATGAAGAAAAATGTTGACATTTATTGCACTTTTTGCAGTTACAGGAAAAGATACCGCCTTTCTGATTTTGAACCTAATGCACCTATAAAGTGCGAAAATTGCAAAAGCAAGATGGTTACCATTTTGAAGGATAAATACGAAGATGTCTTAAGGAAAAACAGTGAGGGTAAGAGATTAACTAAAGTTGAAATAAATACATACAGGGAGATATTGAAAATAGTTGGATTGATAGAGGCATATGGACCTAGGGCCATCATAGCATTATCCTCATACGGAGTAGGTCCAGAAACGGCATCCAGGTTGCTTAGGATGCTAAGAACTGATGAAAGGGCGTTCGTTGTTGATATCATAAATGCGCAGAAAAATTTCGTGAAATACAAAAGATTCTGGAAAAGTTGAATTACTTTTCGTATGATTGTTTTTACAGCTTGTAGAATAGATTTAAAAAATAGTAGAGTTTCATTAGTTATGGGGGTTAATTGACAGAACGAGTCCAGGGGATCAATACACGCGTAGAAATACTTGAGAATGGGTTAACTGTAGCTTTAATACACGACCCGTTATCGAAAGTTGTTGCGACTTGCATAGGGATCAAGTACGGTTCGGTATACGAACCGTCTGATAAAAATGGGATTGCACATAGGCTCGAGCATTTGCTTTTTAAAGGAACTCAGGAGAGGACTGATTTTGAGATATGGAAAACGCTTAGGAAGTATGGAATAAATGATGATGCAGAGACAGGCATGGAGGACACCAGATATTACTTTGATACGGAAAGAATGTATTTCTCTAAAACATTTTCGGTACTTTCAGACATGATAAGGAATGCGTCCATTCCAGAAGATGCGGTAGCAGCTGAGGAAAGAGTGGTAGATATAGAGAAGTTAACCTGGGAACAGAGGATTGGAGACACTGCCAGTGAACAACTATTGGATATCATGTTTGAAGGAACGCCGATAAAAACAGTTATAGGTACTGAGGAAAGCTTAGGCAGCATCACCAGGAATGATCTTGTAGAGGCTTATAAAAATTATTACACTCCAGATAATTCCATAGTTATAGTATGCGGACCTCTGAGGCAAAGTGACGCACTTAGAGTTGTGAAGAATAATTTAGGTGATTGGACAGGAACCGCAAACACTGCTAATGTTACTCCAATATTTAACATACAACGAGAGAATAGGGAGTTTGTTGTAAATAGCGCTGATGCGAAGATGCCTATGTTTAGAATAGGGTTTGAAACATTACCAGTATCGCTTTCTAAGAGTAAAAAAGAACATATGGCCTTGGAGATACTCAAAAATGAGATTATGTTCAGAATCCAGGATAACCTAAGGCTTGGAGATAATAATGGAATGGTTTATCACCCAGTTGTAGAGAATATGTATGGAAAATACTTTGGCTTGTTTTCAATAGCTTTAGATACGCATCCAAAAGCAGAGTTGGAAAAAGTTAGGGAACTCCTATTCAAGGAAATACGAAGGACATTTGAAGGAAAGATAAAGAAGAGTGAGTTAGTAGAGGCTAGGGACTGGCTTACTGTTAGAAAATATCTCAGGCAAGAAAATGATCACCCTATAGATATCGTTTACAATAGCTGCAATCATTATATCGCAACAGGATCTCCAAGGTACACTGAGGAATTCGTAAAAGGAGTTAAAAATATTTCTCCAGAGTATATGATGGATGTGGCTTATAGATTCCTTAATCCAGATAAGGCAGTTACATTGACCATATTACCGGTAAAGTAGCGTTTAGTTATATTTTGATATTTCTGATTTTACTGTTTTGTTTTGAGCGGGCCCGGTGGGATTTGAACCCACGACCTACTGGTTAAGAGCCAGTCACTCTGACCAAACTGAGTTACGAGCCCAAAAGTACATTAAATATTAGTCCTAAAATCTAAAAAACAGCGCTACACGTGCCCTTTTTGACATTTTTGTTTTACGTCTATAAATTAATAAGTTTATGTTTTTGACAAGCTTTTCAAAAAGGTTTATAGTTATTAAATACACAGTAATTTTGACTAATTATTTCACTGATATTTATGGATGGTTTAAAAGATGCGGAAGAGTACAACGCATCGAAAATCATAGTGC
>JAKANV010000093.1 GCA_021823605.1 bacterium
AGGTTACCGGATTTATCGGGTCGGGAACTATTCCGGTGCCACTGGCCGAAAGCGAGATTAAAACCATACAGAAAAGAATGGGCGTTGAAGAGCCAAAATACAAGATTGACCTTCGAAAAGGCGACTTGGTAAACATAAATGACGGACCATTTAAGGGTTCGGATGCGACAGTTGATATGGTAGATGAGGAAAAGGGCAAGATTAAGGTGCTTGTGAGCATGTTCGGCAGAGAAACGCCGGTTGAGCTTGACTCACTGCAGGTAAAGAAAGTATAAGGTCTACCAATGTACAAATAGTACCAATCTTTCGAATAAATTAATGACACTTAGATAATTCGAGAGGGCAATTGGCAAGATTAGTACAATTGGTAAATTAGTAGGAAAGGAGCAAAGAGACGATGGCAAAGAAAATTAAAACAAAGATTAAACTGCAAGTTATAGCGGGGCAGGCAAATCCGGCGCCTCCGGTAGGTCCGGCCTTGGGGCAGCATGGCCTAAACATTATGGACTTTTGTAATGCTTTTAACGAGAAGACAAAAGAACAGATGGGAACAAAGCTTCCCGTTGTTATTACGGTTTATGAAGATAGAACGTTTGACTTTATAACCAAGCAAACGCCAGCAGCAGAGTTAATTAAAAAAGAGATTAATTTGAAAAAAGGCTCAGGTTCAAGCAAAAAGGAAAAAGTAGGGAAGATGACCAAAGATCAGGTTAGGCGTGTTGCTGAAGCAAAAATGGAAGACCTAAATGCAAACTCCATTGAGCAAGCGATGAAAATCATTGCAGGAACCGCAAGAAGCATGGGAGTTGAAGTCGAGAAATAGGCTTATAGGTTAATGGGCGTGTGGGTTAATAGGTAGGTAGGAATCCTATTGCTGTCATTTCGACCGACTTCACGGAGTGACGAGCGGAGAAATCCCTCAAAAATAAATTACATAAAATTAATGTGGGAGGCTGAGATTGCCGCTAGCACCACAAAAGGAGAAGGAAATGGCGAAGAAGGAAGAAACAAAAGAACTAAAGAACAAAGAGACAGAAGAAGTAAAAAACGGAAAAGAAAAAAATTCGGAAGAGGACATTCAGGCAGATAAACAAAAAAAAGAATTAGCAAAGCCGGCCAAAAAGGCCGCGCCGAAGAAAACGGCAGCTAAAGCTGAGAAGAAATCTAAGGACTCCAACTCCGCTAAATCTTCGCCGGACAAGAAAGTTAAGCTTTCAGCTGAAGAGAGAAAGCGCTCAAAAAAATATAGACAGGTTGAAGAGCTTGTTGAGCGAGAAAAGCAATACCCTGCAAGTGAGGCCATTGATCTTGCAAAAAAGACAACAACAACGAAGTTTGACTCAAGCGTTGAGATCCACATTCGTTTGAATGTAAACCCAACCGCTGCGGACCAACAAGTCAGGGGAACGGTCGTATTGCCTAACGGGACAGGCAAAACACAGAGAGTTGCTGTAGTTTGCGGTTCGGATAAAGAAAAGGAAGCAAAAGACGCAGGCGCAGATCTAGTGGGAGAGCAGATCATTGCCGATGTTGAAAAAGGCAAGATCGACTTTGACATCTTGGTGGCGACACCTGATATGATGGCGAAAATCGGCAAACTCGGAAAAACACTTGGGACCAAAGGATTGATGCCCAACCCGAAGTCCGGAACAGTTACTCCGGATGTTGCTAAAGCAGTAAAAGAGCTAAAGGCCGGCAGGGTTGAGTTTAAGGTTGATAAAAACGGCATAGTTCACTTGACGATCGGCAAAGTTTCATTTGACCAGAAGAAGCTGGAAGAAAACTATGAGACTTTGATTGACGCGCTAAGAAAAGCCAAGCCAAGCGGAGTAAAAGGAACTTACATTAAGTCAGTTGCTTTGGCAACAACCATGGGGCCGGGGATAAAGATAGAAATCTAGTTCCTTAGTCTGTCATTCCGAGCGACTTCGCGGTAGCGACCCATTCGGCTACGCTCAGGGCAAGCTGCAGGTCGAGGAATCCCTTTCTCTAAATTTCCAATAACCAATTTCCAATATCCAATCAAGTCTCAATGGAAGAAAATTAAAAAAGGAGAGGGAAAATGTCTAAAGAAGATAATGAAACAATACATTTTGTGATCACGGGAGGAACAATTGACGCTTTTTACAATGGGATAAAAGACACGGTTGATACTCTGCCAAAATCAAGTATTCCGGAATACATAAAAAGCCTAAAGCTTTATGTTGGCGCAGAGTTCACAGAGGTTTGTATGAAGGATAGCAGGGAACTTTCAATAAATGACCGAAAGAAAGTTCTAGACACAATAGAAAAGAGTCCGCACACAAGAATTATAGTTACTCATGGCACATACACTATGCCCGATACTGCTAGATTTTTGGAAGCTAACCTTAAAAGGAAAGACCAAGTAGTTATATTTACCGGTTCCATGATACCGCTAATAGGTTTTTCTCCATCAGATGCGCCCTTTAGCCTCGGTTTTGCTGTTTCCCAAACAAGTGAACTTGAGCCCGGAATATATGTCTGCATGAACGGTAGAGTATTTGTTTCGGGAGAAATTTTGAAGCTATTAAACGAAGGAAAGTTCGGCTCAATTTTCGAAAAATAATGGTATAGAACACCACAAAATACCTGTGGAAAACTAGTCAAAAAAGAACGGGATTTGACATCCGTTCTTTTTTGATGTGTGGATAATTTCATTCATTTACCTTATTTTGTGCTTAGGGTGGGCTACTTTCGTGCTTAAAATCCCAATTCAACATGAAGGTGGGGCATAACCAAAAAAACTATTTACAA
>JAKANV010000012.1 GCA_021823605.1 bacterium
TGGTCATTGTGTTCTTTGCCCTGCAACAGAACAACAAGAAGCCGACCGATGTGCCGTTAAGCCAGGTTATTGAGCTATCGCAGACAGGGAAAATCCAGAAAATAACGGTTGAGCCGGATGACCTGCTTGTGACTACTACTGATGGACAAGACCTTGTGTCCTTCATCGGCAGCTATACCGCGCAAGACCTGAAGGCGCTGGGACTGAACACCAGTCCGCCGATTGTTTTCGATGTAAAGTCGTCCTCCGGTATCCCGTGGGGCACGATAATTTCCACCTTCCTGCCCGTCCTGCTCATCGGCGCACTGTTCTTTTTCATCTTCCGGCAGGCGAGAGGCGCGAACAACCAGGCCATTAGTTTCGGGCGCAGCCGCGCCAGACTGTTCCCAGCCAACCGTCCTACCATCACCTTTGATGACGTCGCCGGTGTGGAAGAAGCCAAACAGGAATTACATGAAGTAGTTGATTTCCTGAAGTCACGGGAGAAATTCCAGAGCCTTGGCGCCCGCATTCCCAAGGGTGTCTTACTCATCGGCCCGCCCGGTACCGGCAAGACCCTGATGGCCCGTGCCGTCGCCGGTGAAGCCGGTGTGCCGTTCTTCTCCATCAGCGGCAGCGAATTCGTCGAAATGTTCGTCGGCGTGGGCGCTTCCCGCGTGCGCGACCTGTTCGACCAGGCCAAGCGCAATGCCCCCTGCATCGTCTTCATTGATGAAATCGATGCCGTCGGTCGGCATCGCGGCGCCGGCTTGGGCGGCAGCCATGACGAGCGCGAACAGACATTGAACCAGATTCTGGTAGAGATGGATGGCTTCGATACTAACACCACCGTCATTGTCCTGGCGGCCACCAACCGTCCCGACATTCTTGATCCGGCTTTGCTCCGTCCCGGCCGTTTCGACCGGCGCGTTATCCTTGACCTGCCGGACATCGCCGGGCGTGTTGCCATCCTCAAAGTCCACACCAAGGGCAAGCCGATTTCTCCGTCCGTCAATCTTGATGTACTCGCCCGCCAGACGGTGGGCTTTAGCGGCGCTGACCTGTCCAACCTGGTCAATGAAGCAGCCATTTCTGCCGCCAGACAGGGTAAGGCCACCATCGACATGAAGGACATTGAAGATTCGATTGACAAAGTAATCGCGGGACCGGAGCGCAAGAGCCGCCGCATCAGCGCCAAGGAGCGTGAGGTCGTCGCCTATCATGAATCGGGACATGCCCTCGTCGCCAAACTGTCTCCCAATGCTGACCCGCCGCGCAAGATTTCCATCATCTCCCGCGGCATGGCACTTGGTGTCACTTGGAGCCTTCCGAGAGAAGATTTGAAGCTTTTGACTAAGTCAAAAATCTACGATGAGATAACAATGGCTATGGGCGGTAGAGCAGCTGAGGAGCTAATTTTCAATGAAATTACAACCGGGGCTTCAAACGATATCGAGAAAGCAACAAAAATGGCCCGAAACATGGCTACAAGATATGGAATGAACAAAAAACTGGGGCCGCAGGTTTACGGCCACAGAGAAGAGCAGGTATTCTTGGGTAAAGAGTTAACCGAGCACGACAAAAATTATTCTGAGGAAACAGCAGCCATCATTGATGAAGAGACAAATAAAGCGATTATGGAATGCTATAATAAATCTTTAGATATTTTGAAGAAAAATCGTGTTAAACTTGATTTAGTGGCAAAGACCCTTGTCGAGAAAGAAACCATCGAAGGCGAAGACTTCGAAAAACTCATGAATAAAATAGACAAAGTAAACAAGAAAAGTGACTAAAGTAAGGAAATTCTTATACCTCATCTGGGACAAAAAACTGACCGTTTCTTCAGCAGCGGTCATTTTAGCGACCACCGGACTTGTCTCAAACATCCTCGGTCTTTTCAGGGAACGTCTCATTGCCGGACACTTCGGCGCATCCCATCAAACAGATATATTCTATGCATCCTTTAGAATTCCTGACTTAATCTTTAATCTACTGATACTTGGTGCTCTTTCAAGCGTCTTTATTCCTATCTTTGTAGAAAAGCTGACTAAAGACAAACAAAAAGAAGCCGAACATCTGGCAAATTCTTTTCTGAACTTCATCCTTATCTGCACAATCGTCTTTGGTATAGTCATGTTTATTCTCGCACCTAAACTAGTTCCTTTCCTGCTACCAGGATTTTTTAATAAAGACATAAACACTGACATCAACACTTACGAAACTACTGTCAATATGGTCAGAATAATGCTTCTCTCCCCCATATTCTTTGCAATTTCCGGCATTTTCAGCGGCATCCTCAACTCTCACAAAAGATTCATTGCTTACTCACTGGCACCAATTGTTTACAACGTATCGATAATTCTATCTATGGTTTTTTTGGTTAATAAGATTAATCCTCAAATATACGCACCCGCAATCGGTGTCATAATCGGAGCATTTATGACTGCTGCGATACAACTGCCCTCAACATTTAGAACCGGGTGGAGATGGCGACCGATTATAGACTTTCGAAAGGGCGAGATAGCACGAATGATAAAAATGATGGCACCGAGATCTTTAGCAATT
Source organism: bacterium (assembly GCA_021823605.1). Lineage (GTDB taxonomy): Bacteria > Patescibacteriota > CPR2 > UBA1875 > JAJYID01 > JAKANV01. Next base: position 2,545 of record JAKANV010000012.1, read on the forward strand.
GGTGCAAATCAAATAAACATCGTGGTAGACACTATAGTCCTATCCTTTTTCGTAGGAGGCATCAGTGTCTTTAACTATGCAAACAACATTCAAACCGTTCCAACAGTGATTTTTGGGATAGCAATAGCTACAGCGATCTTCCCTGCGCTTTCGGAAAGTCACGCCAAAAAAGACATGGACGGGTTTATGAGCCAATTCTCCTGGAGCGCCAGAAGGATTCTCTTTTTCATGATTCCTGCCACTGTAGGCATTATAGTTTTAAGAGCACAAATAATCCGTTTGGTTTTCGGAACGGGTAACTTCGACTGGGAAGCAACTTACTGGACTACTAAGGCTCTGCTCTTCTTCGCTTTTGGCCTCGTCGCCCAAGGTTTAATACCTCTTCTAAACAGGGCCTTCTATGCCATCCAGGATACAAAGACACCGTTTTATATAGCCGTCATAGTAATGGTGGTAAACGCCGTCCTTTCTATTACACTTCCTTTCATTCCTGCCCTAGGCCTCGGCATGGCAGGAGTAGCACTGGCATTTTCTTTAGCAGGAATCGTTTGGGCTATTCTTTTATCAATCTGGCTTCATGAAAAGGTCGGCATTTTGGATTTCAACCACAAAATATTTGAGTCCACGACTAGACTAATCATCGCCTCAGTTTTCATGGGAATTGTCGTTCATTATTCCTTATATCTCTTTGACCTCATCGCAAATACCCAAAAAGTTGCGGGTCTTTTCTTGCAAACAACCGGTGCGGTAGCTTTGGGCGGGATATGCTACCTCTTCCTAGTCTGGCTTTTCAAATGTGAAGAAATAAACTTCGTTCTTCAAAAAGTCAAAAGGAAATAAAAGTTTTGACAAAGTTCTAATTTCTTTTAGAATAGTAAGGGTTTAATTTACCTCCTGAACCTTGACCTCTCGAAGAAAGGAGCAGATTTTGGTAAGTTAAATCGCAAGGTAACAAGAGCAGAAAAAGCCGGGATTGATCTAGGTGAAACCATTGTTGAAATGGCGCATCTAATGTATCAAAATAACACCGCAAAAAATTTCTATAAAGGTCTTATGAACGTTCTCGAAGAAGAGGCTATAAGAAGAAAGATCCAGAATCCATAAATTAACAACCTAAATATACTTTACTAACGGGAGTTTGCGTCGATGTTGCCTTATGTAACAACGACGCTTTCCTTTTTACTCGATTAAACTTCTCTTTTTTGGTATAATTTATACTCATGAATCAAGAAAATATACGTAATTTTTGCATTATCGCGCATATCGACCATGGTAAATCCACATTGGCCGATCGTTTTTTGGAGTTAACCGGAACTATTCAAAAACGTGATATGAAAAAACAGATATTAGATACTATGGAACTGGAACAGGAACGAGGCATCACCATCAAACTCCAACCTGCCAGGATGGAATGGAACGGACATGTCCTTAACTTAATCGATACACCGGGTCATGTAGACTTCTCCTATGAAGTTTCAAGGTCTCTATCTGCTGTTGAAGGGGCAATCCTTGTCGTCGACGCTTCTCAAGGCATTGAGGCCCAGACATTAACAACGTTGACCATGGCTATCGACCAGGGGCTTGCGATAATTCCTGTTATTAACAAAATCGACCTTCCTCATGCAGAACCGGAAAAAGTAACAAGAGAAATCGTAGACCTGCTCGGCATCAAAGAAGAAGAGATAATTCTTGCTTCCGGCAAAACCGGTGAAGGAGTAAAAGAAGTTTTGGATGCAGTCGTAGACAATATTCCTGCGCCAACCGGTAATGTCGATGGCAATCCCAGAGCTTTGATTTTCGACTCCTTTTTTGACAGCTACAAAGGCGTTATTACTTACATCAGGGTCTTTGACGGAAACTTTAAGAAAGGCGAGAAAATAAAAATGATGGCTGCAGGCTCAGAAGGTGAAGCTATCGACATTGGTTATCTAAAGCCCGACTTTGTTTCCAGAGAAAATCTGGAAACAGGTGAAATCGGCTATATCGTGACAGGTTTAAAGAATATTTCAGAAGCGAGAGTCGGTGACACCATAACCTCTCCGACTAGCCCTGCCAAGGAGCCTCTTCCCGGATACAAAAAAGTGATGCCTTTTGTTTTCACCGGTCTTTTTACTACTTCCGGCGAAGACTTTCAGATACTTAGAGATGCGCTCTCTAAACTCCAATTGTCTGACTCGGCTCTTGTCTATGAACCGGAAAATTCTGTTTCTTTGGGTTTTGGTTTCCGTTGCGGATTCTTAGGACTTCTGCATATGGAAATTGTAAAAGAAAGACTGGAAAGAGAATTTGGGCTAAATTTGATAATTACAACTCCAAGCGTTTCATACGAAATAGAAAAAACAAGCGGAGAAGCGTTTTTGATTAAAAGTCCGGCCGACATGCCTGACCGCGCTGAAATAAGGGAAATTTGCGAACCGTGGCTGAAACTTGAAGTCGTGACCCCGAAAGATTATCTCGGAAAAATAATGGAAATCACGCAGAAAAAACGCGGGGTTATGAAAAATATAAGTTATCTGGAAGAAAATACCGCGCTTATCACTTTTGAAGCGCCTCTATCGACAATTGTTACAGACTACTATGACGATTTAAAAAGCGTTTCCTCCGGCTATGCTTCTATGAGCTACGAAATGATTGGATTTCGGGCTTCTGACCTTATTAAACTGGACATTTTAATCTCCGGAGAACCGGCAGACACTCTCTCAACGATTATCCATAGGGATGAAGCCCACACCCAGGGACAAAAAATAGTTACGAAGTTAAAAGAGCTGATTCCAAAACAGAACTTTAAGATTACCCTCCAAGCCGCAATTGGCGGGAAAATCGTCGCCCGCGAAGATATATCTCCATTTCGAAAAGATGTCACTGCCAAACTCTATGGCGGAGATATTACAAGAAAAAGAAAACTGCTCGAGAAACAGAAAAAAGGCAAACAGAAAATGAAAAATATTGGTCGAGTCGCAATCCCTTCTGACGTTTTTGTAAAACTGCTAAAGAAATAACCGGACTCAAAACTCATGCAAAATTCCATTGATATTTACTGCTTATATGCTAGAATTATTAAGAAGTTTGAATAAACGGAGAAACACATGTCAAAAGTATTAATAGTCGGACCAGACAGAGCTACAATAAAACTTTATCAGGCAGCTATCTCTTTCCAGGGGCTAGAAACTATTACAGCTCCTAGCGCTCAAGAAGCAATAGAAATGGTGAGCGAGCATAAGCCAAGCCTAATCTTACTGGATATCACAACTCCAGATTTGAAAGATATAAACCTTATAAAAGCAATTCAGGAAAAAGACAATGTTCCCCTGATAATCGTTGCTGACATTAAGAAAAACCACGCTTTGAGCGAACATTCCATAGAAGGGGTTTGCGAATATCTGCCTAAATCAGAAACCTCAGTCGGAGATATTATCAAAGAAGTCCGAAAAGTTATCGGCGAAGGCGAGAAAAAATAACTTCTCCATAAAACTTGATAAATTTAAACACCCTTCGGGGTGTTTTTTGTTATAAGCCAAGAGTTGCGACCATACCCTTTAGTCTTAATCAAGGCATATCGACCAATAAGCTTTTTACCGCTTAGAACAATCTCAATGACTTTTTCATCCCGTTTTATGAGCTCATATTCTCCTGAATCCCAGATTTTGACCGTCCCAGCACCATAACTTCCCTCGGGTATAACTCCTTCAAAATCAATATAATCAACTGGATGATCTTCGACTTCTACGGCCAACTTTTTGTCACCAATACTTTGGGGTAAGCCCTTCGGCACAGCCCAGCTTTTTAAAACTATTGAACCAGAATCTATCGCTTCAGTCATTTCAAGCCGGAAATCCCAATGAAGCTGGGAAGCATGATGCTCTTGCACCACAAACCGGTTCAAACTTTCTTTCGGTTCCTTTGCCCCCGGTTCAGAAGTTTTTTTGAAATCTCTTTTCTCTTGATATTTTTCTAAGGCCATAAAATCATCTTACCATCAAACGGACGAGATTCATTGTTTAACTACACTAAACTATTTATGAGCTTCTAGCCACTTTTTCAAAGGCTCTTTTTCCTGAAAACCTTTTAATCTTTGGCCGTCTTTTTGCGAGAGAAACTCAGGAGTGCCTTCAATGTTGTACTGTTTGGCATAATCAGGATGGTCTAAAATATTCATCGGCTTAACCAGTAATCCTCCTTTGGCAAGATCAGTTAAAATCGGTTTTTCCTGAAGACAGTGGGAGCAATTGGGCGAATAAAAATACATGACAACTGCATTCTCATCGAAATATGGCTCATTTTCATTATTTGTTGCGTTATTTTGTCCGGCAATTTGGGTTGAAGAATTATTCATTTTAAGATACCCTATCACACCTATAAATCCAATGACCAAAATGCCTATTACAATATATGGAACTAACTTTTTCATTTTATATAAACCACTTAAACAATATTATTCCTAGAACAGTCATCACGATTCCCATTGCAAGCTTCATGTGATTCTTCTCGCGCTCCTGCCAATCCATCAGCTTCATAGCCACTTTTTGATTAGCTGTAACAATATATATCAGAATCAATGGCATTACAAACATAAGATTATAAATGAGCAGGTAGAAAAATCCTTGCGCAAAAGTCGCTTTTTGCGATAAAAGACTGACGGTAGTCACGTAGATTCCCCCACTGCACGGAAACTCTGAAATTCCGACCAAAACTCCAACTACCGCAGCAGCGGGTAGTGAAGCTTTGTATGTCCATTTTAGGATTAACTGTCGTGCAGAATAAGGGATTTTCGTACTGAACATACTGTTTGGAAAAAAATAATCTTTTATAGATAGCAGACCAACCAAAACTATTATCGAAGCGCCTATAAATGTCATTAGATGAGGAATATTAAAAATCAGGATTACCTTTATCAGGCCGAGGCCAATAAGAAGGTAGGAAATGTATATGGCCAAAATGTAAGTAAGGCTTATCTGGAAAATCTTCTTCTTTTCCTTCTTCATCATAAAAAGCATAGAGAGAAATATCAAAAATATCCCGATGGCGCAGGGATTAAAACTGTCTATAAGCCCATTTATGATGACTAATCCTAACATACCTATCTAGAGTAGGATAAATTCGCACCTTTTTCAAGAAAATAAAAAAGAGCTTCTGCTCTTTAATACTTGGCTCCCGGGGTCGGATTCGAACCGACGACCAATTGGTTAACAGCCAACTGCTCTACCACTGAGCTACCCGGGATTATTTTATTAATGTTCGCAAAAAATTTCGTCCTTGATGTGATTTCAACTGTTTTTCGCGGACCATGGCATCTGACCTACTTTGAAACTCTTCCTTGTAGATCAAATCCCATTGACCTGAAATTTTGGCCGTAAAATGACCCTTGTTAAGGAACTTATTATTATGTTCGCCCAATCTCCTTTCGAGATTATTTGTTTGGCCGACATATAACTTGTCATTTTCTTTGCTAAAAATACAATAAACGTAAAACATAATTCATTGTACCACAGCAACTGTCCGGCAACCGCCGGACTACCCGGGATTAATTTTTTCAGTACAAATACTTGCATATTATAGCGAATTTGAGCTCTAAAATCAACTTTATAAAGATTTTGGGCCGCCCGGCGATACCGGGCGGCCCTTACTTTACTTCAACATCTGTTCGATTTCCTGAAAAAGAGATCTTATTTCATCAACCGTGTAGACGTCCAGGAGAGGAATGAGGTGAAAACCGACTTTCCTCATAGTGGTGAAATCACCTTTTTCCCGAGTCTTCACGAACTTTTTGATAAGGTTTCTGATATGAAACAGCCTTTTTTCACGAAGGCGAATTCTTATCTCCTCTTTAGATAGACGAGAAAAATCAGCACCCATCCAGAACATCATAGCCTCCTTTCACTTTCCGTTTATAATGATTTCCAGCTCTTCATTTGTTCCACCTTTTGCAAGGAACTCTTCTGACAGCTCGAGCAAATCCAGCATTTTCGCATCTTTGTTCCCGTTTGCGTTGTAATACTCTCGCACTGTGCTCTTAATATGCGCTTCTAGAATCCTTCTCTCGGCATCTTTCACAACATTCACCCCTTCCTTTTTGGTCTGAACTGCAAACTTTCCATGGCAAAACGAAGTCATTCCTCTCCTTTCCGCAAAATCAATTTTAAAGGTACAAAAATCCCCACATGGCAAAGGCTATCTTTTTGGAATAAAAAATAGCCCCGCTTTGCAGGGACTTCTCTTTGATAAAACAAAAACTACCTACAAAGCGCTAAGCCATGTAAGTAAACCAGTTTGTTTGTATCATTTTTCTTTTCATCACGAGGATAATTATATATCAGTACAAGTATTTTTGCAAGCTAGTGCGGATATTTTTTGGGGGAATCGTATCTCGAAATCCAGTTGTTTGTTTTAATTAGTTTGCCCGAGTTATCATAAATAAAACGATAAAACTCTGCAGTAAATGACCCTTCTCCACGTGCCTCCTGTTCTGTAATCGTTGGACTTATTCCCTCAACTAAAGCTGATGCGCCGACTGTACCATCTTTACTGCCCGCAAACTTTATTGTCACATCTTTCTTTGTTCCATAAAAATCAAAGTAAAGTTTCTTTCCGATAATTCTAGTTTGAACAAGAATGTATCCAGGAGTGTCATTTTTAAATACTAAGTCAGGGCTAGGGAGGTAAATAGTTGCATCCACGCCAAATGGTTTGTAGTAGCCAACCGGATATGCATGGGCTGAGCGTTCAAGTATCGGTAAACCAGCGTTCAAAGCCGCTCTGAAGGCCGTAGAAGACACCTGACACAGGCCTCCGCCGTACTCAGGTACAGTTTTATCTTGCTTTATAACTAACTCTGGCAAATACCCTGTCGAGGCCTCAACCGGACCAAGCGTATCATCGAATGAAAAGTTATCTCCAGGCTTAACCAAAACCCCATTAAACTTAGATGCGCCAACAGCTATATTCACTTCTCTGTTGTGCGGCGAGCCAGAGAAATCTGTCCATCCAGTTGAAACTAGTTGTTTTAAACCTAATTTACCTAAATTATCACTCGAGACTTCCGGTTTTGTCACTTCTGCAGGAATTTCCACTTCATTTTTGCCATTATCCAGTGCGTCTTTCATTTTGTCAGCCAGCTCATCGACCCTCACTTTTTGCCCATCCACACTATCAGCAATGACTTCAACTTGACCATCACTCCCCGCTAACTTTGCATTCTTCGGATCTCTATTAATCCTGCCCGAGAATGAAACTGCGAAGTCTCTAATAGCTGGTCTATCAAATGCAATATCTACACTATCCTCGGCAGTCGGATTTGGGAAAAGATGCTCTAGGCTAAAGGCATAGGCGACAGAATCCCTAGTGCCGCTGTTCTGAAACGATATGAAACTGGTAATATCTTTTTCAGTCAAAGGATAGTTCTTATCGGTACCTTTGAGAGTGATTTTGCGGGATAACACATCCTGAATCTGTTTTTCTGCACTCGTTATATCGCTCTGGGTCACATTCGGTTTCATATCTTTAATCCTAAGGTCAAAGCTGTATTTAAGGCTGGAAAGACCGCCCTCAATCGATTCGATATTTTCTCCGAGAAGAACTCGCCTACCTACACTTTCCTTAGTTGTGGAAAGTTTACCGTTTCTCATAGATATTCCTGCGTCTTCAACCGCGGTGTTTTCATTTGAAGTAATGCTAAAAAGTTGGCCCATGAACTTATCATGGTCGATATCCAAAGCAAAAGAGATGTCTTGGTTGTAGCGTTTGGTCGGGTTGAAATCGTCATTCCTACCAACGTCGTATGCATTATCGACCGTTTTTTGAATATCATAAGAAACACCTAGTTCATCAGGACTAAACTTATATTCTCCCGCTCCTTTGAGAACAACATTCTGGCTTTTCCCCTTAATTTCTTTTGTCAGCAGGTTCTTTGCCTCGTCCTTAGTTTTTCCGCCAACATCTATGCCGGCGACTAAAACACCGGGATAAATCTTGCTTTCATATGCAATGGAATTATAGAAAAGCACACCAACATAAATCGAGGCTATTACAAACAAAGCGATGTAGACATACATCAGCTTCTCTTTTTGTAGGATTCTTTTACTTTTCTTCTTTGCCAACTACTCTTCCTTTAAAACCTCATTTAAAATATTTCTGGCAAGCGCCTGCTGGTTTTCTGCTTCTTCCTGATTATCCGTTATCGAGATATAAATAATCTCGCCCTCTTTTGCATCCTCCGGCAATATACTTCTTGGGATATTAACTGCAGCCGAGTCAAGCAAAATTACAGCGAAATCACCTTCAAATCTATCAATTGTACCTTTTGTTTTCTTCATATCTTTCTTTTGTTAAATAATACCATCAAAAAATGTTTTTAGTAAACAATAAGGACTTTGAACCATGTCAGCTTCTCGGCTCAGATATGACAAAGATTACTTTTTCATATCTCTCACTCTACGTCGCTGATAAGCGCTTTATGGGGCTAAAAAGAGCCGGACAAACCGGCTCTTTTCTTAAAATCAATCGCCGTTTCTAGAACATTAAGCTAACAAGCAGAAGTGCCACAATGTTTAGAATTTTAATCATCGGGTTTATGGCAGGACCGGCTGTGTCTTTATAAGGATCGCCTACTGTATCTCCGGTGACAGCTGCTTGATGAGCAAATGAGCCCTTGCCGCCATAGTTACCATCTTCGATGTATTTCTTTGCATTATCCCAAGCACCACCGCCAGAGGTCATACTTATTGCTACAAATATTCCGGTCACGATAGAGCCGACCAAAAGTCCGCCAATCATCTTCGGCCCGATGTCATCACCGAGGAATCTGCCGATTATAACCAACACTACCGGTGCGAGAACGGGTAAAAGTGCGGGAACTATCATTTGTTTGATAGCTGACTTGGTAACAATATCCACACATTTTCCATACTCAGGCTTTGTCTTGCCGGTCATAATGCCTTTATTTTCTTTGAATTGTCTTCTAACCTCAATCACAACCGCTCCGGCAGCTTTGCCGACCGCTTCCATTGAAAGAGCGCCGAAGATATAAGGCAAAAGTCCGCCGAGGAAAAGTCCGACCAAAACATACGGATCAGAAAGTGAGAAATCGATGTTAATCCCGCTTGCATTCTTCAGCTCCTCAGTAAATGCCGAGAAAAGAACGATTGCGGCAAGACCAGCTGAAGCAATTGCATAACCTTTTGTCACCGCCTTAGTAGTATTTCCGACCGCATCCAGAGGGTCAGTTATATTCCTGACTTTCGCTGGTAGCTCAGCCATTTCAGCAATTCCTCCGGCATTATCAGTAATGGGTCCATATGAATCGATTGTGATAATAATACCCGCCATTGAAAGCATACTCATCGCAGCCACAGCAACACCATAGACGTCCGCTAGC
>JAKANV010000013.1 GCA_021823605.1 bacterium
ATGAACCAGTCCTTCTTCAAGAAAATCCTGGTAGGAGACGGCCAGCTCCAAGAGCTGCACTACACCGATCTCTTCCAGGACATCTTTTCAGGCGATGGTTTGAATAAGTCTTCATTGGTCGGGGTGACAGGATTCGAACCTGCGACCTCACGCACCCCATGCGTACGCGCTAGCCAACTGCGCTACACCCCGTTAAAAAGGAACCGATGAAAAACCAAGCAAATTCAAGATTGGCTGTGAAACCCTAAATATTAGGGCAAAAAGCCCTCCATTTGGGTCAAAGAAACTAAAAGCTATCAAAGCCAGTAGAATCATGGGGCCATAAGTTTCAAGCTTCACAATATCAACATTTCTCGGCAAGAAGAAGTAAAGAACCTTAGAACCGTCGAGTGGTGGGATTGGAATAAGATTCAATATCATCAGCAAAATATTAATCCGGACAATTAGAAAAAATAAGAGATAGACGTATGAATCCGTCGGAATAGTGTGTAAGAGCACTGGAATTGAAAATATAAAAGCTACAAACAAGTTCGATAAAGGACCGACTATAGAAACAATCGCAGAACCCATACGGGGATTTTTGAAGTTTCTCTCATTAATTTGTACCGGCTTACCCCAGCCTATGCCGATTAGGAAAATCGCTATAGTGCCTATCGGGTCCAGATGATGAATCGGATTGAGAGAAATCCTACCCATATATTTGGCTGTCGGGTCACCAAGGTAGTTTGCCGTCCAAGCATGCATAAACTCATGCACAGTAATGGCAATCAGAAGTGCCGCTACCAGCAAAAGGAAAAGTATTGGGCTTTGAGATAAGAGAGCAAGCATATGCGTCCTCTAAGTTTAAATTGACTTTTGTACTCAGATATGGTACCATTGAATACGTTATTTATCAATTCTAATTATTCTTAAAACAAGGCGGAAAAATGTCAGTAGAATGTCAAATGTGTGGCAAGAAACCAATAACCGGTCATAACGTCTCTCACTCTCACAGAAAAACCAAGAGACGATGGCTTCCTAATATCCAAAAAACAACAATGATAGTAGACGGCAGAGAACAGAAATTGAAAGTTTGTGCCAGATGCATAAAGACTCAAAGCAAAATCAGAGCAACAAAAAAATCGGCCCTATAGTCCGATTTTTTTAATTTAGAACAAGTTAGCTTTTCAAGACCACGACCTTCATCTCCTCAGGAAGGTCTTTTTTCATAATTTTTAGCTTATCTATAGTTTCCGGCTCCTCGCCTATCTCATTTAGAAATTTATCAAGGGAAACAATGTCTAAGTTGATTCCCTGAGCCTTATAATGCATAGGGATGACTATCTTGGGGGTGACATCATTTATAACCTTCACCGCCGTTTTTGGATCAATTGTGTAGGTTCCTCCTACTGGAACCATGAGAATATCAACTCCGTTCATCGCTTCAAGCTGTTCACTGTCGAGCTCTGTACCTAAGTCGCCAAGATGACAAATATGAACGCCATCAATTTCCATTGTAAATATGGTGTTTGTACCTCTCTCTTCTCCATTTTTATCATCATGAAATGATGTGATGCCTTGAAAGAAACATTCCTTTACCTCATATTCACCGGGTGAGTCTAGTAAAAGAAACTCCCCCTTAATCGCATCTTTGTAATTGTGGTCATCATGTCCGTGGCTAATAGTCACTACATTCGCCTCAAGTTTCGGCATTTTGAGATCAATTTTAGGATGATTAAATGGATCTGTAACTACTGTTAAGTTTTTCCCGACAATTTTAAAACATGAGTGTCCAACATGACTAATTTCCACTTTTTACCTCCTTATTATTTCTAGGCCATTCCTTTAATATTACGCTGATGCTGGAGGCCACAGGCACTGCCAAAATCACCCCAAGAATACCAAGCAGTTTAGCCCCAATCAACATTGCTGAAATTATTATAACAGGATTTAAGCCAACTGCCTTCTTCATTACCTGTGGAACTAGGATATGGTTTTCAAGCTGTTGAACAAGAATGTAAAATACTGCAACGATGATAGCCATGACAGGACTTATAAAAAGAGCTACGATTACAGCCGGTATGGCACCAAGAACAGGTCCAACCATCGGAATCAGTTCTGTGAATGCTGCAACCAAAGCTAATATTAGCGCATAAGGAACGTGCATAATCCAAAGTCCGATAAACGTTGCGAGACCGACGCTGAAAGACAAGACCAGCTGTCCTCTGAACCACAAGCTCAGTTTTCTTGTAATATCACCAAACATTTTGATAAATAGTTTTCTCTGCGATTCGGGGACAAAGGCCGAAACCGTCTGTTTCATGCCGTTTTTCAATGACAGCACGTATGCACTGATTACTAGCACAACAACAAATGAGCCAATGCCCGAAAAGAAACCAAAAACTCTGTCAGAAACCCCACCAATCTGCCAGTTTTTTATAACCGAAGGGATATTATTTATAACATTATTTATCTGATCTTGATATTCCCTGGGCCATGATGAAATCATCCCCTGCACATTACTTATATACGTGTTCTTATTGGCTATCAAAGTTCTGACCTGTTCACTCAGGATTGGAGCCACCATACTAACAAAGACAAAGAGAATGGCGATAAAAAGCAGATAAATAGAAAGAACGCCGGCCCATCTCGGAAACTTAAGCTTTTTCTGAAGTTTATCAACGGCCGGTTCAAGTGCTGCAGCGATAATAAAACTTATTGTTAGAAGGACTAAAACATCTCTGATGAGAAAAACAAAGAAAACCAAAACCAAAATCCCAACCACTTTTAAAATGGTAAAAGTAGAAATATCAAGTTTGATTCTTCCTTTATCCATTTAGACCTCTTTTTCTTCTCTCTTTACTGAACTTTTAAGTCCTTGCCCGTCACCTGTTTCATCGACGTAATCAATAAGGACGTCCTTAGGACTTGCCATGATTTCGGTCATGAATCTGTCAAACATCATTTTTCTATTTTCAAACTCGTCCAAGTCCATCAACGAATAGTTGAGTTCTTTTTTCGATTCTTTCTCAAGCTGAGCAATGAATGTCTTAAGTCTTCGTCTGTTAACTTTACCCACAATAAAGAAATCTATCGGTGAAGAGTTATCCTTTACAAAGTGACCCATCAGGGCTGCATAAGAAACATCACCAAGGTTTTTAACTGTTTTAATCATATCTTTTTCAGTTTTGGCCGTCTCTTCTTTAGCTGATTTTGAAAATATTTTCTTTAGCTCCGGATAAAGGTCTGATTTTTTGTTTGCCTTATAATAAAGTTTGCCCTTCTTGCCTTGGGATACCACTATATCCAAAGACTTGAGGTTCGCCAGTTCTCGTCTGACTGAGTTAATCTGCTCATTAATAGTTCTGGTTATCTCTCTGACATAATATGATTTGTCTGAATTATTTAGAAAAAGAGATAGAAGTTTAGCCCGGGTTTTTGACCCAAAAAGTTTATCGTACACTTTATTTACTCCTGTTTAGTAGGGGTATATTAGCACACGACATACGGGTTGTAAAGGGTTTTTATGGGTAACTTGTTCAAATAATTTGCACGGCGGGGTTTTTTACTTTTCCAATTTTTTAACTGCTTCTCTAAAGAGCTCTCCACGCTGTTTATAGTTATCAAAAAGGCCGAATGAGGCGCATCCTGGCGAGAGAATAACCACATCGCCAGCTTCGGTCTGTTTGCTCGCCCTCATCACTAAGTCGTCCATATCGGTAAAGCCTTCCTGAATCTCAGCTTGTGGATTTACATCAGTAATCTTTTTCTTAATCTTCCCAGAAGTATCTCCTATCAGAAATGCTGTCTTTACCTTCTCAGCTATTATCTTCCCCATCTCAGCATAATCAGATCCTTTTTCGCTTCCCCCAGAGATTAATATTATCGGCTCATGAAAAGCGTTTATAGCTGCTATGGTGGTCTCTGGCGTAGTTGCAAATGAGTCGTTGTAGTATTTAACCCCATTAACTTCAGCTACAAGCTCTAATCTGTGCTCCAACCCCTTGAATCCTTTTACGGTTTTCTTTATCAAGGTTAAGTCTGCTCCGGCAATGTATGATGCTGCTACAGCCGCGCAAACATTTTCCAAGTTATGGCGGCCGCGTAGCTCAAGTTCTGAGAATGAGGCAATTTTTTCTTCAGTATCTTCCATGCGCAACATAATCTCGTCTTTTTTGTTTATGTAACAGCCTTTTTCAACCGCTTGATTCGTCGAAATTTCAAATATTCGAGCCTTTGTCTCGTCTCTAAAGGCTCGCGAGGTATCATAATCAACATTTATAACTGCGCAGTCTTCTGCTTTTTGATACTTTACAATCGGTTTCTTTGCCTCAACATATTCTTCTCTACTTTCATGATAATCCAAGTGGTCTTGGGTAATATTTAAAACCACAGCAATGTTTGGGCTTCTATCCAAATCCATTAACTGAAAACTTGAGAGTTCAAGTATCACAACTGAATCTTCGCTTAACTCTTCGAAAAAAGATATGGCCGGTACACCAATATTACCGCCCAAATAAGCATCTTTGTCGCTTTCTTTCAGTATTTCGTAAATCAAGGTCGCAGTAGTCCCCTTGCCTTTTGTCCCTGTCACGCCGATGGTTTGACAAGGACATAGTTCCATAAAGAGCTTCACCTGGCTCGTAATTTCTATTCCCTTTTCTTTAGCTTCAAGTAATTTGGGAGTTAAGAGCGACAGGCCCGGCGTTCGGAAAATTACTTCATAGTCAGAAACACAATCTAGATAATTATCGCCTAAAATGACTTTGTCATCTTCTTGTTTAATCTCCGGATGGCGTTTATAAAATTCATCTCCATCTAACCTATCAGCAATATCGGCCTTAACCCCGTTTTTCTTTAGAAATTCAAAAGTAGCTTTGCCTTCAGTCTCAAACCCGGCAATCAGTATCTTTTTACCTTTATACTTTTCTGACATCAATTTTGCCTTTCACTAAGTGTTCCAACCGCTTCCTAAACTTCTCTTTATCTCCCGTTGTTAAGAATATATCACTTTTGCTATCATCGGCATATTCTGAAAATTTTTCCAGCTGTCTGATAACCGCCTCCTCAGGCACAATAAATATCTTATCAGGATAAATTTCCGAGAGTAAGCCCTGTATAAGATGATAATGTGTGCAACCTAAAACAATTACTTCTTCCCCATTCTGAATTTTAGAGTCCATAATCGCCTTCACCTTAGATTTCTTTATCTCTGGATAATCTTTCTCGATTATATCCACAAGCTCACTAGCAGACATAATTTTTGCGTTCTGGTAAGCTCCCTTGAACTCCCCATGAGTTTTAGCAGTCCTTTTGGTTGCTAATACCAATGCCTTTTTATCACTATAGAGATCATTAGCCATTTTAACGCCAGGCTCAACACCGACAATGGGAATATTAAATTCCTGCCTTATTCGTCCTCTAGAACTAACTGTGGCGCTATTACAAGCGATTAAAATAACTTTTGCCCCCTCTTTTTGGAGTAATAGTATATTTTTCCTGACTAAAAGTAGAATTTCGTCTTCTGTCTTGTTGCCATACGGAAAATTGCCATTATCTGAAAGATAAATAAATCCCTTATCCGGCATTTTTTCTTTAGCTTCAAGGTAGAGTGACAAACCGCCTATACCAGAATCGAATATGCCTATCATTTAATTCCTAAAATAAACATCCCTATCAATATTATCGAGCTTAGCCCCATAAAGACCATTGCAAACGCTCCAAAAACTTTAACCCATCCTGGGTTTGTATGCACACCCATTATCTTTTTGTCATTGCCTATTTTGAATATAAATACCAGGAGAACGGAGGCAATTAGCCCGTTGATTACGGCTGCATAGTAGAGCGCTGTAATAGGATTTATGCCAATAAAGTTCATGAGAAGCCCAACGAGAGTTGAAGCCGCAATAATACCGTAAAATCCGTGAGCTCTTTTAAACTTTAGGCTTAGGCCTTCGTGCCATTTTAGAACCTCGCTTATAGCATAAGCCGACGAGCCGGCCAAAACAGGTATGGCAAGGAGTCCTGTGCCCAAAATACCTATCGTGAAGATAAGCGACGCAAAGTTTCCTGCAAGGGGTTTTAGCGCTGCCGCTGCCTGCTCTGCCGTCTCTATATTTGTAATGCCATTTTTAAAAAGCACGAAAGCCGTTGTGACAACAATGAAAAGAAAGGTCAGGTTTGCTATCCCCATGCCCGAAATCGTGTCTTTTCTCATTTCATGTATTTCTTCCTTTATAATCGCCGCTCTATGATCTTCCAACACTCCCTCGTCCTTTTCCTCTTCAACTTCCTGATAGCTTTGCCAGAAAAAAAGATATGGCGATATGGTCGTGCCAATAACGGCGATATTAGCTGTTAGAAATGCGACATTGAACGTAATTTTGGGAACCGCAAGAGAGCGAACAACTTCAAACCAATCGGGTTTAATGATAATTGCCGTGATGAAATATGCAGCCAGTGATAGAACAAGCCACTTCAGAATTTTTGCGTACTGATGATACGAAACGAAAACCTCAAGCCCGATAATTAAGAGCGTGAAAAGTATAGCGGCAACATAGAAATTAATACCGGTTATCATTCTCACCGATGCGGCTATAGCTCCTATGTCGGCACCAATATTGATGGTGTTTGCGATAATTAGCAGAATTAAGAGTACAAAAACAGTTGGATTACCAAATCTCTTTTTTAATGAACCAGCCAAACCCTTGCCGGTAACAATGCCTATGCGGGCACAAGTTTCCTGAACAGCTGTCATCATTGGCAGAAGATATAGGGCTAGCCACGAGAGTCCTAAGCCAAACTTCGCGCCTACGAACGAATATGTACCGATACCAGATGGGTCGTCATCTGCTGCTCCGGTTATAATCCCCGGACCTATCTTTTTAAGAAAGGATTTATGGTGCTCTTTTCGTTCTTTTTTAGGCTTCGCTAAAAACTCTTGTAATCCCTCTTCTGTAACAAAGATACGGCCATTTCTAAGTTCCGTCTTCAAATTGTGCTTTAAAATAAGGTGCTTGGCATAGTGAAGCGGTATACCAAACTCTTTCTCAAGTTGTTTTAAGGAGTAGAGTTTTGTAATTTTATTTTCTAGAGACCTTTTATCCTTTAGATTAATCATGTTTGTGAGAAGTTAACTGTATTGCCTGCCGGGATTACGTCTATCCAAGTCTGACCGGGGTTAAACTTGATGCTGTTACCAGCTGAGTCTTTAAATACTGTTTGGGATTTTCTGTCTGCTTTCTCCCATGTGCCTTCCACCTGCTGACCATCAATATAGAAAAGCGCTCTGCCAGAACCAACGGTAGTAATAATCGTTGTTTGCTCCGCTATCCTCGTTTGGCCGTACTGAAAACCCGTAAACTCGACAACCACATTCTTTGGGGCAATCTGTGTACCTGTTTTTTTATCCTTAAATGGCACACCAGCTAGGCTTCTAGCCCAAGTATTTGTATTTCTATCATAAGTATATACTGGATCATACTGTGGCCCTGAGAAATGAACCGTAGCGCTTGATGTCTGTGGTCGAAGTGTCGTCTTTGCATCCTCTTTGAAACTCAAACCGGCAAAATTACTGGTAGTCGGGTAGTTAGCCTTCTCTCCAGCCGCTCTAAGCTTATCGGTAGTTGTATAAACATTATGTGGGGCATACCGAGAGTTATCTCTCCAAAAATAATTGGCATTAAAGAATTGATTAATATCCTGTAGACCCAACGGACCAATAAGATCAAGGGCGTCTTGGTTGCCTCCAACATGAGCAAACAGCGCATCATACTCAAGCGCCCAGTCGAGAAAATATGTGCGAGCGCTGCGAACTGGACCAATTTCTGAGACTTCATTCTCTTGGAAAAATGCCAGAAATCTCGTAATCCCACCCTCGGCGATGGTTTCATAAACAATACTTGCTTTATCGAGTCCTGACTGTGGCCTGGCATCAGGATGGTTCTCTACTACGACTGCCACAATTTTCTTATCGTTTACCGCCGGCTCAACCTTGATTCCCATTAGTTTTGAGGGAACTCGAGTATCAACGGTTTCTTTCTTTTTTTCTGTTTTGACCGCTGTTGATTTTTCAACCGGTTTGGTAAACTCCATGTAAATTAAAACGCCCCCCACAATTAAAATTACTGAGGCGATTAAAAGAAAGTATTTATTCTTCAATACCTTCCAAAGCTTATGGAAAAACATTTTAATCTTACCCATTTGAGTACCATTCTACAGCATAAAAAGACTTCCGAGAAGAAGTCTTTTTACGTATAAGTTTACTCGCTTTTTTTCTCTTGTTCTGATGCTTGGGCTTCAGCTGGTTTAGCTTCTTCTGCCCCTTCAGCTGCTTCGCCGGTCTCTTCAGCCTGTCCCTGTTCAGCTTCAGGCATCTCACCTTCCTCAACCGGTTCCTCAAGCTCTGCCATCTCTTCTTCGCTTCTAGGCGGCTCTACATTTGCAACTGTTTCTTCTAGATCATCCTTAATCTCTACACCTTCCGGAACTTTTATGTCTTTTAGATGAATCACTGACTCAAAATCTTCCAAAACTGAGATATCCACTTCTATTTCATGTGGTAAATCCGCAGGCAGACACTCAACTTCAACCTCGCTTTTGTTGGTAATTAAACTACCAGAAAGATCAATAACAGCCACCGAATCACCAACAAAGTTTAGAGGTACTTGAGCTGTAATTTTCTCGCTCATCTTAATCTGATAAAGATCGGCATGAATAATATTATCATTAACGGGGTTCTTATCAACTTCTTTGATTAAAACGTTTTTTGTCTTTTCGTCCGGAATTTCTATCTGCACGATAGTGCTTCCGCCGGATAGTCTATATGCCCTATCAAACTCTTTTTTGTTGACAGTCAAAGACATATTATCTTTGCCTTTTCCATATAAAACAACCGGTATCAGGCCTTCACGTCTAAGACCGGCAACTTTTTTACCTAGAATATCTCTTTTTTGAGCTTTGATTTTAATTTTTTCCATAATCATCACCGCTTTTTATAACAGAGTTTATTGTAGCAGATAAAAGCTCTCGGGTCAACGAGATTCCACTAGAACTTTACAAAAAAAGATTACTTTCTGAGTGCCTTACTTAAATCGCCGTCAAATTTTCTTATTGTCTGGTGGAAGTTAATGACCTCATCAGAAGTTATTGGTTCCTGAGAAATATGTTTTAAATCCAGCATATTTAAGTCGCTAACGATCTCTTTTGTTCTCTCTTTAGCATAAAAATTTACAGAAACTGGAAGTTTGCATTTAGAGCATGTCATCTGCATCAGGAAAAGCCCGTCAAACTGCCCCACAAACTGTATTTCATCTATTTCGTAGACCTCCCCGCAAGCTGGACATTTAAGCGCGGTGTAGATATTTTTTATTAGTTCAAAAAATTGATTTCCATCCATATGTTTTTCACCCCGCTAAAGTTACTTTATATCTTAACCTATTTTGGTCCCCGAGCTATCTATTTGTCAATCATAACCTTTGATTTTCTGACCTTTGGAGTAATAAACCATTCCAAATATTTACCAAGCATCAGCCTAGTTTGCGCATCGACAGAAGGAATGGAGCTTAGTAATATAGCTACCGGCGGCGTGAAGAGCCATTGAGTAACCATCCCTATATAACGGAAGCGAGAATATTTTTCCGGTTTTTTGGGTAGAAGGGCTATATACGTCCAAACACTGAAGAAAACGCCAACCCAGGCGATAATAGCAAGTTTTGAGCTATAAGCGGTCACATTATGAGCTATGACAGAGTCCATAAAGGGTTTATTGAAAAGAAGCGGTATCCAGGCACTTGCCAGAAGAAGTGAGGATGATGCCCAAGATAGATGAGACACATACTGACGGAATGTTTGTACTGCCTTTTCTCTCATAGGTATTTCAGGATGCTTTAAAAAATTCTTCACAACAAATGGAAAATCGCTTGCTCCCCAAGCCCAGCGTCTTCGTTGTAAATACTGGCTCTTGAAAGTTTTCAAAAGAGTTTCATCCAAAACACAATCCTGATATACCGGCAAAAGAAGAGGCACCATTTCTATGTTCCCATTAAATGCAAAATAAGTACGGAAATACTGATGTCCATCTTCTACAATTGTCTGAGTTGACCAGAAATCTGTAACAAGTAGAGTTTTTAAGCTTTGGGTATGAGCAGCGAATGTTTTAAGTCTGTAAGGTCGCATAGACTCCACAATAATCCAAAAAGATGAAGCTATGGCAGCAACCCTATTCGGCGCAGGAGCATCCCAGATACCGTTGAAAAGAAGTGCCACCGGTTGATATGTTTTTCTATCCCTATCTGGATCGATAATATATTTATAGGTAAGTTTGGAAAAATATTCATTATGAACTATATGATCAGAGTCAAGTGTTGTTACGAGAACATTTTCTGGGTTTAATCCGTCCGCCTCTATAACTTTCATCATTTTTCTAGCAGCAGAAACCATATTAGCGCCTTTTCCCCTTACCTCACCAACTACATCTTCATGTATATATATCAGGAGATTTCTAAAGACATTTTTATACTTTTTTTCTATCTCTTTTGAAACCTTCTTGAAGTTCTCCGCATCTCTTGCTTCTCCAGTAAGAACCACCATAATTTTATCGTTTGGATAGTTTGACTCTTTTAAATAGTTGAAGGTTCCATCCAAAATCTGGAAGTCTTCATTCCACATTGGTATCAGCGCCAGATGAATAATATCCTTACAATCTTTAACAAGTTCTTGTCTTCCCTCAAGATTTTTTATTTCTTCTACTTCTTTTCCTAAATCACGATATTTAATTTTCAGGAAAATATTTTTAGTCTTTGTCTTGTACTCTTCTTCTATCTTTTTCTGGAATGCAGGTAAATCCTTTGAGACTGCTTCGCATCGCTCATACCAGTCAGTTCTCATGTTGTATTTCATATGATAAAGACCATTTATCAGGTGCCGGGCGATATTGAATGCCTTTAAAAACCAATACAAATTAAAGATTAGGATGAAATAAGCAACCATCAGTGGGAATGGATAAGCGAAAACAAAGGGAAAGATAATTACAATCCAAACTGATAGCCCCGGTATAATCTCTAGAAATCTTTGAAAGCCCCTAGAGTCAATCCAGCTTTCCATTTTATGAAGCCCTCGCATTAAGCGCTATAATTTCTAAGAATGTAATGATTCCCAGAAATAGATTTATACCCAAAAATACGTAAGTCAGAAACTTGTCCTTTCGATAGAAGTACTCTGCTGCCAAAATATTGATTATTATAATCATAAGAAACAGAGACGGCAGGACAAATGCCCCCATCCATGAACCGGTCTTTACTATCCCGAAAAGGTAGTTGTATTTTATCGGCTGTGAAATCTGGTCAGCTTTAATATGAGTGAAAATGAAAGCCAAATTCACAAATACTATCACTCCCACGGCCATCAGAATATATTTGAAAGGTTTTTCCTGAAGGAAGGATTGAGCATGAACATTCTTCGCTGTTTTTGTAACGTGTTTTTTTATCTTTTGTCTCATCTGTGATTCCTAGCTTAGCACTTTTTTCACTTATTCTATACATCTTTTCATATGGAGCCGATAGTCGGATTTCCGTCTGAGCCGGATAAATTCCCCTCCGACCTACTCTTGGAGTTTATCCCGCTCTTGGAGCCAACGGTGGGAATTGAACCCACGACCTCTGCTTTACGAAAGCATTGCTCTACCAACTGAGCTACGTTGGCGGGAAAAGAGTTGCTCGGACTTTATCCGCCTTTAGCGGAAACTGAGCTATATCGGCTGGAGCGAGTAGTCCCGATTCGTCGGGACAACTCAACTTTGGAGCGGGTAGCGGGAGTCGAACCCGCAACTCAACCTTGGGAAGGTTACATTATACC
>JAKANV010000014.1 GCA_021823605.1 bacterium
GCATAACATCTGCCTGAACACGCATAACTTTATCCAAACCCGCCAGGGCTTTTCCTTCTGGATGATGACCAAGAACTAAATCAATCTTTTCACCCTTCTCGTTTAGTCTATCTGCAAGAAGGATTTCAGACGTTTCCATATCTATACCAACCAAAACTGACTTAATATCTGATTTCGGGTCGCCATAAAGAATCCGAGTGTCAGCATATGGATTAGTCAAACTTTCCGTATCAAACTCTTCCTTTTTCTTTTTGTCGAGCTTGTTGTGATTTTCTTTTAGTTTCTTTAAATTTTTATCAATTTCTTTCTTGTCACGCGGATCAGCCTCAATCCCCTTTTTGATAAATAAATCATAAATCTCGCCTAGCTTCATTTTCCCTTCTTTCTTTCTTCTATTACTTTATCGATAATGCCGTAATCCTTGGCTTCCTTTGCAGTCATGAAGTAGTCGCGATCCGTATCTGCTGATACCCTTTTTAGACTTTGACCTGTATGTTTGGATAGAATCTCGTCTAGTCTGCTGCGCAGTGTTAATGCTTCTTTCGCCTGTATCTCAATATCTGCTGCCGGACCCTGGAATCCTCCTGAAAGCTGGTGAATCATAACGCGAGCATTTGGAAGCGCGAATCTGGAGCCTTTTTCTCCACCAGCGAGAATAAGAGCACCCATGCTCATCGCTACGCCGACACAAGTTGTAACCACATTCGGTTTGATGTACTGCATCGTGTCATAAATGGCTAACCCTGCATAAACAGATCCGCCCGGTGAGTTGATATAAAGATTGATATCCTTCTTTGGATCTTCGCTTTCCAGAAAAAGAAGCTGCGCTATAATGACATTTGCCACTGTGTCATCTATAGGTGTACCGAGAAAAACTATCCTGTCCTTCAAAAGACGTGAGTAAATATCATAGGCTCGCTCACCCATCTGAGTTTTTTCGATAATTGTCGGGATAAGTATTTGGTTCTTCATTTTGTCCCCTTTACTTTTTTACGCAATACTCAAAAAGTTTATCTACTGTCTTTTTTGAAACAATACCGTTTTCTATCTGGTGTTCAACTTCATGTTCGGCTAATCTCTTTTTTACTTCCTCTGCATTCTCACCAGCAGAAGCTAAAATCATCGCTTTTTCAACCTCAATTTCTTTTTCTGTCGCTTTTATCTTCTCATCTTCGGCTATTTTAGACAAGATTAGGCCGTATTTAACCCTTTTTTCAGCATCTGGATGCATTTCTTTCTCAACCTCTTCCCGCGTTTTTTTAGACATCTCCAGATATCTTTCCATAGTAATACCAGATTGCTGCAAGTTAGCTTCGGCGTCATGCCACATACGGTGAATCTCCTGATGTATAAGCGCTTCAGGCAGTTCAACCTTAATCTCTTCAGATATCTTTGTCATTATCTCTTCTTCCAATCTTCGCTTCTCTTCCATATCCTTTACTTCCTGAAGGTTTTTTTCTACGCCTTTTTTCATTTCCTCCACATTTTTGAAAATACCAAATTTCTTGGCAAAATCATCATTCACCTCAGGCACTGTCTTCTCAGAAATACTTATCATTTTTACTTTGAAAGTAACTTTTTGCTCCTGAAGTTTTGACTCGTGATAATCTTTTGGGAAAGTCACATCGAATGTTTTTTCCTCGCCTTTGCTCATCCCAATCAAGTTTTCTTCAAATCCGGGGATAAACATGCCGGCACCGATAGTAATGGGATATTTTTCGCCTTTCGCACCTTCAACTGCTGCACCCTTTTGTGTACCCTCAAAGTCTATTTCCGCCCGATCATCCTTCTTCGCCTTTCTGGAAACTTCTTTGAACTCTGCATACCTTTCCTGAAGCTCTTTAATCGAGGTTTCTATATCTTTTGCGCTGACTTTAATGTCTTTTTTGGCGACTTTTATTTTCTTGTAATCAGGTAAAGTAAACTCGGGCAATATCTCCACTTCCGCTTCAAAGGTGAGTCCTCCTGTTGGCGCATACTTTGTAACTTTAATTTCAGGACGATTAACTGTAACTAATTTCTCTTTTGTAATCGCATTATAATATGCCTCTGGAAGGACTGAATCCAAAACTTCAGCATAGAACTTATCCTGACCGACTTCTTTTTCTACAACAAACTGTGGCGCTTTTCCCGGACGAAATCCTGCAATTTTCAAATTCTTAGCTAGTTCTTTATATACTTTTTCAATGTGGGGCCTTAGTTCTGCCTCTTTTAAATCAATTGTTAGTTTTATCTTTACTTTAGATAAATTTTCCCTTTTTACTTCCATTATTCCCTTTCTTAAATAAAATAAACAGTCATGAAATTATAGCTCAAATGAGCTTTTTTTTCAATTGTTTAAGCTTATAATATTTTTACCATTACCCAGTTTTTTATTTACTGGTATTCCCTCTTTGCAAAGTGGACACTCCTCAGCCGGCCATGATTCCATTTTGAAATCAAAGAGAGCCACAATCGGCAAACCCAAAACATCTCTTATTCCTCCCCGGTTACAAAGCACACCGGCTCCGACTATCTTGGCATCAACCTTATTTATAGCTTCAATCATTTTTTGGATAGAAGTGCCTGCAGTAATAATGTCATCAATAATTAAGAGTTTTTTACCCTTAACCAGTTCATCATAATTGCGTGTAAAGACAAGTGCCTTTTTATCCTCGGTTTTTTCTGCATAAACCGATAATACTTCTTTTCCGCTTAGCTCGGTCAAATGGTGCACAACCAGTTGTGATAAAATAACTCCTCCAATAGCCGGAGAAACAACAATATCAACATCACAGTTTAAAAACTTCTTTGCCAGCTCTCTACAAAGAAGAGATATTTCTTCGGTATAGGGGTAAACTGCATCTTTGTTCATATATGAGGAGCCGTGTCTCCCCGATGTATAAATAAAATGCCCTTCTTCGATGATGGCATTATGACGCTTGAAAATATTCAGAATTTCTATTTTGTTCATTAATCCCACTATAACACAAACTTTTTACGGACTACATTATGTATTTTTTCTGAATAAATTTATCAAAGCTAAGATCATAAAATTCATTTACGTCATATGATACAAATTCTTCCTTAGACGGAATAACAACTTCCTTAATTTCTGATTCTAGAAACATCCTTGAACAATGTGCACAAAATGAATCTTCCGTTGAAAAAAAATTTCCGTTCTTTACATATGTTGAGTATAGAGTGGCGCCTTTTGGATCGTGGCCTTTTTCTAGGGCATCTAATATTGCCCTTTCCTCAGCATGCATAGCAAAACAAAGTTCAGTTTTAACATCTTTATTAATAAGACTAAAAAGACAAGGACTGCAAGCTTTTTCACTTGGCCCATTGAACCCTTCTCCAATAATTTTTCCATTTTTGGTTAAAACAGCTCCAATTTTTGAAACTGCGCAAATTGATTTTTCAGAAACCTCAGCCGCTTTCTTTATATATTTTTTTGCCTCTTTGAGATCCTGTCCTTCTAAAGTAACCATGACTTTTCCTCCATATATTCATCATAGGTAAGGAAGTAAACTTTTGCAAACAAAAAAACTTTACATGTTTTGACTCGTAAAGTTTCTTGTTCGAACACTCTGGTGCCGCGGGGGAGACTCGAACTCCCAATCCCGTTAAGGAACTAGTTCCTAAGACTAGCGCGTATACCAATTCCGCCACCGCGGCAGACACCAAAATACCAAGAAATTATATCATTTTTTTTACCATAAGTTAAGCATAAAAAAAGAAGAACCTTACCTTTTTAAAAATACCCTATAAAAAGAATGAGGCCGGCATGCCTCACGGGTGAAGCAGCCGGCCTCGGCGATTTTAGGGGGGAGAATCGCCTATTTTATCAGCTGAGAAGTGGTACGAGGTTGAAAGGTGTCCCCTAAACGCCTTTCTGAGTAGCTTTTGTTTGTACTCGGGAAGGAACCGACCATACTTTCGAAGTTTTCTAGAACCAGTCCAGAATGAATCTTGAAAGATTCGCCAACGAAAATTGGTAAAGCTACGCTTCCAAATTACAGGCGGTGAAGCCATTGCACAAACAACTATCAAGCCACTACTGTCGCGATTATCCAATCCTTATTGTCCTAAGATACAATTGGTCGAAAACCGGGAGTTGAGGGACGGAAAAAATCACTCAATCTACACCGACAGTCATTTATTCGTGCCCTAGGTAACGACAAATTCGGATTGGTCCTCACGATTACTGCTATGATACATCAACTTTGGTTTTTTGTCAATTATTTTTAACCTTAAAAATTATAAAAGGCGCGGGGTCACCGCACCTTTCCACTTTGGCAGTGGCTAGCCTGCTTAAAAAGATAAGCTCGAGATAATTTGATTGGCCACTGCATGATTATTAACTAAACCAATTTTAACAAGTCCAAAAACCCAAAACAAGTATACAAAAACAGAGTTCTCGCGGGGGACGGTCTTGCATCCCGTCCCCCGCAACTTCATGCACTCAAGATTATAGATTCAGGAGAGTTTTCCCCCAATTGTCCACTAGCAAAACTGCCATCATTCGTGCAACCGCCTCACCAATTTCAATTGGGACATCAACCCTCTTTTCGCTTTCCCCCAGAACATATACTGCATAGTCTTCTGGCTCACGGAGAAATGAAAATTCCTGATTGCCGAACTGCTTAATAAATGGCATTTTATCAATTTCTCCCTGAAGTTTTATTAGAGAATCTTCACATTCCCTTGATTTAGGATCGGCACACAACCCATTTAGAATAGTTGCTGTAAAACTAAGCACATACTCTCTGGCTTTCATCTTTATTTCCATCTCTGCCCCTTTCGGGTCGATTGAGTGCAATAGAGATACAATAAATTATCTAAAAATAATAATCACTGGTAGATATTACGAAGAAATATTAAACTTCTACTTTATCACCCACTAAAAATGAGATGTACTCTTTTGGTAGCCCACAGTCATGAGCACCTTGAACGACAGTATTTAAATATTTTTCCGAGGGCTCACCTTCTTTTAAACCTGTCCGAAAATAAACCAGAGCTTTAATCTTCTTTCCATTATCATCTTTGAAATCCATTTCTTCCCTAGCATATAAGTCCTCACCACACTGGCTGCATATACCACTCTTACTTTCTACACTATTACAGTTTTCGCACTTATCTAAGCTCGCTAAGTTTTTTTCGCTTATTTCATAAAGCCCACCCCAAACTACATCTCCCTCTGACTCTGTAATGTTTTCCGGAGCCCCGTCCCATCTTCTTGAGTAGCCGTCAAAAAGAAAGTGATAGTTTTCAAGATATACTCTCTTCAGAAATTTAGAGCCTGGACACCTTTCCGCCATCTGTTTGTGATTTAAGTTCGAACCATATGCAAAATACTTCATAAACTTATCTCCCCCTTAATTTCTTCAAATTTCACGTCTCCAATTCCTGAAACATTTTTCAAATCTTCAATTGCTTTGAATAGGCCATTTTGAGTGCGGTAATCTATGATTTTCTGCGCCGTAACCGGACCAATCCCCTTTAGTTTATCTAACTCTTCAAGTGTTGCAGTATTGATATTAATTTTTGAAGAAACTTGTTCGCTCCTCACTTCTACAGCTTGGTTTTCTTGTTTTGTCAGCTCGGTTATTTTAATCGGCTCTTTTTTGTCGTCTGAATATTTGACGAGCAAAAGTCCTGTCCCGCCGATAATTCCAATCACTAGCAAAATACCTATATTATTGTAAATTTTCTGTTTCTTGTCTTCTTTGTCCACCTACTTCTCCGGATTTCTGACCATTCCTCCGTGTCCCGGAATTATATAGTCGCACATGTCAATCAGCTTTCTCCTGCTCACTTCCAGCTCTTCCTGACTGGTTGCTTCAGGATCTATCTCCGGCGTTAAGTCTTCATACCACCAAACATCTCCGGCAATACAAACCGCACCTTTATCCGTCCTGACCAAAAGCGATGCATGGATATCTCCGCCATGACCCGGTGTCGCTACCATTGTAATGTCATTGGATATCGAAAACTCCTCATCGTTTGAGTGAAATCGGTGTTCATCTCCCCGATGATAGCCATAACGGTCAATGATTGTAGCATTTTCGAAAACCGCCCGATTCATTGTGTGGTCCAAGTGTTCGTGAGTAGTAAAAACATAGTTTATATCTTCTAGAGCTAAGCCATGCTCACCTAAGGCGAAAATGTACATGCCAATAGATTGATGGGTTCCTGGATCAACAATCATATTTATGTCTTTGTCACGAACCAAAGTACAGGTTGAGGCATAGTTATGCAGCCCGTCATTAATCTCTTTGTTGTAACCTTTTATCAAAACATCAACTTGCGCCATTTGATTCTCCAAAGTTATTATTTAGTTCTTTAAAAAATGGCTTCTTATTTTCCAGCCATTCTATAATACCATCTTTAATTTCAGGTGGCATAATCTCTATATTTCGAAGATCTTCTTTCTTTACAGTTACGAATTCTATGTGTTCTAGTTTGCTAGAAACTGATTCCCTTTCCAAATCAACTTCAAATATTACATTTACCTCATGCTGAAGTTTAGCTTCGTCATAATCAAAAATATTCTCACACAATCCAACAAACGAAGTTATCTTATGTCCAACCTCACCCATTTCTTCGACGATTTCTCTACCTAGAGCATCTCGTGCCGACTCACCGTTTTCTATATGTCCTCCAGGCAGAAAAAACCACTTCTTGCCAACTGGACGACAGAGAACAACATCTCCGCTCGGAGTCAGCAAAAGTCCCCTTGCTAGAAAGTGAATATCAGATTTTGGAGAATAATACTTTTTCATAAAGTTTAATATACTCTAATATTTCTCTTTTTATAAGAGCTTTAAATAAGGAAGGCTTCACCCAGAGCCTTCCTTATGTTAAAGAAAAACTACTGATGAAGCCCAGTTTGGATCATACCTTCACAAGAGTGACCTCCAAATCAACCTTTCTGACCCCCGGAACTGCTAGGTCAAAATGTGATTTGAAATAACGACAGATGCGATCCCCCCTCCGCGTCTTTCTGCTAGATACCAGGAACTTCGCATGTGTCTGATGATGTTGCGGATGATCGGGATTGAAGAAGTCAAACGCCTTGGGATGAACCACCCGTGTGTGAGTTGGGTCAACGACAGCGTTGGCATGTTTCCAGTACGGCACTGCCACACTAACTTTCCCACCAGGACGAAGAACCCTGTAGACTTCCTCGAAAAAGACATAGAACCCGTCGCCCGAATAGTCCGGTACCTGGTGTGGAATATGTTCAACCAAATGGTTCACGACCACTGTTTCGAAATGACTACTCGGAAGATCCCAGGGGAAGGTAAAGGCATCAAAGTGCTCATCTGCCCTTATTCCCAAAGATAGGTCGACGTTCAACCAGCCTTCTCTGTAATCCTTGCCACACCCAATGTTAAGCCAAAGAGGCAGCAAGTGTGCAAGCGGAAGTGTGAACACGTTCTTGCCGACAGGAATAGCCAAATCTTCTTTGGTAGCCATCCGGCCACCCCCTTCCTATATCTGCATTTTGAATGAAAAAAGAGCTCCCCCAAACTTAAGAGCTTTATTATAGATTATTTTTTGTAATCTGTAAATCTTTCATTCCAAATTTGCTACGCCGTCATACCTAGAGATTTTTTCGGCAAGTAACGGGAAATCTTCCACATTATTCTTTTTCAGGAAATTTTTAGCTTCGGTTTTAGTGCGTTTAATCAGCTGAACATCCATCAGATTCTTTGTATTTATGTCAGGCAGTCCATGCTGGCGCTCACCGAGAACTTCTCCCGGTCCGCGAATCTCTAGATCTTCCTCGGCTATTTTGAATCCGTCGTTTGTTTTCGTTATTGCGTCTAATCTTTTTTGGACAGTTTCGGATTCATTGTCGGTAAAGAGAAAACAGTAAGACTGGTATTTCCCTCGCCCGACTCTGCCACGGAACTGATGGAGCTGGGCAAGTCCAAATCTGTCAGCTCCCTCAATAATCATTATCGTCGCATTCGGCACGTCGACACCAACCTCGACTAATGAGGTCGAAACGAGAATGTTCGTCTTGCCAGTGGCGAAGTCCTTCATTATCCTTTCTTTCTCCTCCGGCCGCATTTTCCCGTGAATCATGGCGACTTTCAGATCGGTGAACACCATTCGCGACAACCTTTCATATTCTGCCGTGACACTTTTTAGCTCCATAGTTTCAGAGTCGTCAATTAGCGGACAAATAACGAAAACCTGTCTGCCCTTCTTCACCGTATGGCGGATAAACTCATATGAATCTTGCTTCTTCTCGGGAGGAATGACAAATGTCGCCACTTTTTTACGTCCCTGTGGCATCTCGTCAATTACGGAAATATCCAGGTCACCATAAACTGATAATGTCAGAGTTCTAGGAATTGGTGTAGCCGACATGGAGAGAAAATGCGGCATCGTGCCCTTTTGCCCTGACTTTTGTCGT
Organism: bacterium; assembly: GCA_021823605.1. Lineage (GTDB taxonomy): Bacteria > Patescibacteriota > CPR2 > UBA1875 > JAJYID01 > JAKANV01. Next base: position 8,414 of record JAKANV010000014.1, read on the forward strand.
AATTTTGCGCGCTGACCTACGCCGAATCTATGCTGCTCGTCGACGATTACGAACGCTAGATTCCAGAATTCTATATCCTCTTTCAAAACGGCATGAGTACCGACTAGAATCTGCACTTCCCCATCTTTGACCTCTTTTAAAATTCGATTTCTTTCCGATTTCTTTGTCTTTCCCGTCAAGATTTCCACTTTAATCTCGAATGACTCGAGCATTTTCTTTAGAGATTCGAAATGCTGTTTGGCGAGGATTTCTGTCGGAGCTAAAAATACCGCTTGGAATCCGTCGTTAGCCACCATCAGTGATGCCATCGCTGAAACTACCGTTTTTCCCGAGCCAACATCACCCTCAAGCAAACGATTCATCGGAACCGGTTTCTCTAAGTCTTTGATAATTTCCCAAGTCGCTTTTTTCTGTGCATTTGTCAGAGTAAATCCTAGCTTTTTGACGAACTCCTTTGATATCTCCTCATTAAATCGGATAGATATTGCCCGGTTCTTATCCAGTGCCTTCCTCTGATTCTGAACGGCAACCTGCAGTAAAAACATTTCGTCAAAATTCAGCCGATCAATCGCTTTTTCGAGCTGAAAAGAGTTATCCGGAAAATGAAGCTGGCGAATCATGGCAGAATAACTCATCAAACTTTGGTTTTTTATAACCTCCGCCGGCAGATATTCTTTGAATGAATAGATAACTTTGATTAGCCTAGAAACTTGATACCGGAGCCAACGCGAAGATAATCCGTCAGTTTCTTTGTAAGTCGGCACTATTTTTCCGAGATGCGTTTGCTCCTCTGATTTCTTTTCATATGCCGGCGACTTCATGAGCGCTTGGCCATATTCACGTTCAACTCTTCCTGCAAGGAGAACTTCATCGCCCTGTTTCATATTTTTAATTAAGAATGGCTGATTGAACCAAACCGCTTTCATAGTGCCGGTTTTGTCAGCGATAATTGCCTCGGTGATGTACATTCTGCGCCTTGCCGAACGTTTATTGCCGATACTCCAAATGTTTCCCTGAATACAGTAGGTTCCAGGCGGCCTGACTTTGGCGATTTCCGTAATTTTGGAAAAATCTTCCCAAGTTCTCGGCAAATATAAAAGCAAGTCTTCAACCGTTTCGATGTGAAGCTTTTCTAACTTTTTCTGATATACCGAGCCCACCCCCGTCAGCTCTGAAACTTTAGTTTTAAGCGTTATGGGCATCTTATTTTTTGTTTAATTATTTTTCAGATAGCTCTATGAATCGTCTTTTCCCGACCTGAACCGTGTGCTTTCCCTTTTCTAGTGTGTAATCAATATCGGTAACTGTCTTGTCATTATCTTTAATGCCATTCTGCTGGATTAATCTTCTAGCATCTGACTTAGAACTCACCGTCTTTGATTCAACTAAAACGTCCACTAGTTTACTGTCCTTTGAGTATTTGGCTTTTGGCATCTCGGTTGGTTTCTCTTTGTTTTTGAATATCTGCTCAAATTCCTTGGCAGCTTTCTCGGCTTCTTTCTCACCATGATATCTTTTGGTAATTTCAAAGGCTAGCTTCGCCTTGATATTTCTCGGATTTTCTCCAGCTTTTAAATCTTTTTCATATTTTTTAATTTCATTCATTGGCACATCAGTAACCATGGTAAAGTATCGGATGATGAGATCGTCTTTTATTGACATGATTTTACCGTACATGTCATTTGGCGCATCTTCTATCAAAATCACATTACCCCAAGAGGTGCTCATCTTTCTGCCGTCAGTGCCTTCTATAAGTTCAAACGTTAGGACATCTTGCGGCTTCATGCCTCTTTTTTTCTGCAAAACTCTTCCAGCCATCATATTAAAGAGCTGATCATTACCCCCTATTTCAATGTCGGCTTTTATCGCCACTGAGTCCAACCCCTGTAAAACCGGGTAAAGGATTTCATGCAATCCGATAGGTTTACCTGTCTCAAACCTCTCTTTAAAGTTTTCTCTTTCTATCATCTGAGCAACCGTAAAGTCCATCGCCCCTTCCAATATTTCCTGTCCGCTAGTTTTGCCAAGCCATTCACTGTTGTAGTGAAGCTCAGCTTTTTTCATATCAATAATCTTGCCCAACTGCTCTTTGTATGTTTTTAAGTTCTCTTCAATTTGTTTAAGCGTCAAAGGTTGACGCGCCGCGTCTTTGTCAGAAGCATCACCTATTTGGGCCGTAAAGTCACCAACTATTAAAACAACGGTGTGTCCCATGTCTTGAAGCTTTCGAAGCGTCCAAAGAACAACTCCTCTACCAATATGAATTTTAGGACCAGTTGGATCTATGCCGTGTTTGACTCTGAGTTTTTTCCCTGATTTTAGAGCTTTCTCTAAATGATCACGCTCTATTGCATGTGTAACGCCGCGAGTTAGAAGTTCTTCAATTTCTTTTTCTTTTGACACTTTAATTTCCTTTCTAGGATATTCATAAAAACCTGTTCAATTATACTTTCTTTTTTGCTATAATTCAAACGTTACAAAACGAAATCAATAACTTTAATAATATATGGCTAGAAGAAAATACGGACACAAAAAGAGAAGAAGTCCAGCAAGTACATATTCTCGAAGAAGTAGCAGCAAAAAATCAGTAAAAAATCCATTTAGGCAATACGGCCTTATTGCGGGCTCAAAGGAATTCTTAAAAAATCTTTTTATGACTAGTGGGGGTAGAAAAAAACTGCTCATTGCGGCTTGTGTATTTCTCGGTTTGATTATTTTACTGGCTGCCTGGTACGCAAAGGACCTTCCTTCTCCAGGAAAGATCAACAGTAAGATTTCAGCCCAATCTACTCAAATATTTGATAGAAACGGCAAGATTCTTTACGAAGTCCACGGAAACGAAAATAGAATTCTTGTGGATATGAAAGACATCCCACAAAATGCCAAAAATGCCACAGTAGCAGTGGAAGATAAAAATTTTTACCATCATAGCGGTTTTGATATGAAGAGAATCGCCGGCAGTATGGTCTATGATATTGTCCACAAAGAAAAAGGCCAAGGCGGAAGTACCATCACCTCGCAGATTGTA